>JANODW010000674.1:0-9000 GCA_031412875.1 Pirellula sp.
AAATCAGACAAAGCCTGCTTGCTCGGCGACCTGATGCTTGCCAAAGCTCTGGAGGGCGCGCTTTCGAAACAAGTGACTACACCGGGGCAACTGCTCGGTGAACTGCCCTACCTCCCTCCGGAACGAACGCGTGACCAAAGCGTCGTCGATACGCGTTCGGACATCTACGGGCTCGGTGCAACCATGTATGCGCTGCTCGCCGGCAAACCCCCGTTTCAATCCGATTCGACTTCCGATCTCATTCGAATGATTCGCGAAGAAGTGCCCGAATCGCCCAAAAAATACCAGTTGGCAGTGAATGACCTCTTTGCCGCGATTGTCCTCAAGATGATTTCAAAACGACCGGACGACCGCTACGAAAGTCCTACACAAATGCTGGCGGAGCTCGAACGGGTTGGTAAATACCAAGGCTTATCCATGCCCAGTTGATGCGTCCATCCAGCGAGCGGAATCCATACCGTTTTTGCAGTCGCCGATGACCGTGCGGCTGGGATGAACGCGACGGTAACGCGACGGTAATGCAGGGACGGTGAGGGCGATATTACTTTTTCTGGAATCGCCGTGCGGAATGGATGCACCGCACTGCAAAAAAAAAGCCCCATCGAATGTCGATGGGGCTGTGTTTGGTAGTATTTTTTGCTGCAGATCTTGCGAAACGTGTATTAACGCTTCGAGAACTGGACGCCTCGTCGAGCGCCTCGCAAACCGTACTTCTTGCGTTCTTTCATTCTCGAATCGCGAGTCAAGAAACCGTCTGCTCGCAACGCTGGGAAGTTTTCTTCGTTCAAGCTGACCAATGCTCTTGCTAGTCCCATACGGACCGCACCTGCTTGGCTGATCGTTCCGCCGCCACTCACCCTGACGAAAATGTCTACCTTGTCGCGATGCCCGACGTGGTCAAGGGTTTCGAGGACAAGGCGTCGTTCCGACTCATTTACGAAGTACTGTTGGAACTCTCGATCGTTGACTGTGATCTTGCCTGAGCCCAGCTTAACGCGAACCCGAGCAACGGACGATTTGCGTCGTCCGGTTCCGAGACTGTCACCGCTAACTTTGTCTTTCTTGACTACTGCAACCATGGATTCGTACTTTATGCTGGGAAATGTAAAAGGATTTGTTAGCTAGCTTGATGCCCAAATGCGGCTGGCTGTGGCTGTTGTGCTTGGTGAGGGTGATCGGCTCCAGCGTACACTTTTAATTTGAACAGCATGTGCCTGCCCAGTGCGTTCTTGGGGAGCATTCGCTTTACCGCCATGGTGACCAAATCGGTTGGTTTGCGTTCCAGCCGTTCTGCGTAGCTTTCCATTTTTTGGCGGTTGTACCCGTTGTACCAGGCATAGTGTCGCACTTTGAGCTTGTTGCCCGTCATGACCACTTTTTCCGCGTTGATGACGACGATGAACTCGCCGGTATCTACGTGAGCGGTGTATTCAGGACGATGCTTTCCCATCAAAACCATGGCGATGTCAGTTGCCAATCGACCTAAAATGCAATCGGTGGCGTCGACAAGATACCAATTTTGCTCGACAGAACCTGGTTTGGCTACGTATGTTTTCGGTTGTGCTACCATAAATCATTTCCTTGGATTTCAGCAAGCAAAAGAGAGCTTTTAGCCCAGCATCCAATCGTCAGATGCCGCTTTTCCTGCGAAAAACCGTGTATTTCGAAATTTGTGAGGGGCAGAGTATATCGGTCACCATGAGCGCTCACAAGTGCTTTTCGTCACCAACTTGTTGGGATTTCCCAGGTTTGGCGGATACTGTCTGGGGGGATGGGGGGAATAGGTAAAAAAAAAGGCGTACCGAGTTTGCTAAATCGCAGGTATAACGAAAGTCCGATAAGGTAGGAACAAACCATTCAATTTACCGTGTCGTTGCGTTTGACGCTCCGACTTTTTTGCGCAGAAGGGTTGTAGCTTTTTTCGAACCAAACCCGCTGCTCGCGACCTCTGATGGTCGACTCCAAAAGGGAACAAACTAGTGTTGGATCTGACCCGCTTCCATGCTCCATTCAACCCGCCCAAAACCACACTCGTCGATGTGCTTCGCTACTGGGCGAACGTCCAGCCGAACAAGGTTGCCTTTTACTACACCGACGGCGAGACCGACGACGACACGTCGTTAACCTTTGCCGAGCTGGACCACGCGGCTCGAGCGGTTGCAGTAAAGATCCTCGAAACGAATCGACCAGGCTCGCGTGGACTGCTTTTGTACCCGCCAGGCATCGAGTTCGTCGCTGGATTCTTCGGTTGCCTTTACGCCGGATGCGTCAGCGTGCCTGCTTATCCTCCCCGACGTAGTCGCAAAGGGGCTCGCATCCAAGGGATCGCGATGGACTGCCAAGCTCAGTTCGCGCTGACTACCTCGGAGACGGTCTCTCAAATCCTCAAGGACGAATCCACCAAAGCCGAAGCGGGCGCAATGCAATTGATTGCCACCGAAGCGATCGACCGGTCGTTGGCGATCCAGTTCACCGAGATGCCGATCCCACCGTCCGATTTGGCTGTCCTGCAATATACGTCCGGGTCCACCGGACAGCCCAAGGGGGTCATGCTGACCCACGCAAATCTCATTCGCAATTGTGAAATGATATCCGTACTGTTCGACGAGACGAACAAAACGGTAGGTGTGAGCTGGCTTCCGATGTACCACGACATGGGCTTGGTCGGAGGGGTTTTGTCGCCTGTCTCCATGGGATTGAGCATGGTGCTGATGAGTCCCATGTCCTTTATGCAACGCCCCGTCCGTTGGCTAAAGACGATCTCCAAGTATCAGGCAACCACCAGTGGCGGTCCCAACTTTGCCTACCAGCTCTGCGTGGACAAAGTCACCGAAGAAGAAATGTCAGGCTTGAATTTGAGCTCGTGGGCGTTGGCTTTCAACGGCGCAGAACCGGTTCGCGCAAGCACCTTGGAACAATTCAGTCGCAAGTTCGAACGGGTCGGTTTTTCAAACCGATCTCATTTCCCCTGCTATGGAATGGCCGAAACGACACTCATTGTTACCGGCGGGCCCCGCCAAACCCCACCCGTGATCAAGCACTTCGACGGGCGTCGACTCGATGCGCGGATGGTAACACAGGTGAGCGAGGATGCGAGGGATGCGCGCGGGCTGGTCGGTTGCGGTCATGCCACCAAAAACGAATCGATCTTGATCGTCGATACTGAAACACTCCGTCCGCTTCCCGACGATTCGATCGGCGAGATTTGGGTCCAGAGCCCCAGTGTTGGCTTGGGTTATTGGGAGAAAAAGGAAGTAACGCAAGACGTCTTTCAAGCCCGAACGTCTGACAACGACGGGCCCTACCTGCGAACAGGCGATCTCGGTTTTTGGAGCGATGGCCAAATCTACGTCGCAGGTCGCGTCAAGGATTTGATCATTGTCCGGGGCGTCAATCGCTACCCTCAAGATATCGAACAAACGGTTGAGGAATGCCATGAATCGATCTCTTCGTCGTCGGCCGCAGCCTTCGCAGATGATTCCGGCCCACGAGAAAGATTGATCATTACCGTCGAAGTGCAACGGTCTCTCGAAGACGATTGGCAGCCTGTGGTCCAAGCGATTCGGCGCAGCGTCACGCAAGCACATGAACTGCCACCCGATGCGGTAGTGCTCGTTCGAGACAAAACACTTCCCCGAACTTCGTCGGGAAAAATACAGCGCCACGCCTGCCTACGCGATTTCCGCGAAGGGAACCTCCGCGTGATTCACCAATGGCTGTCTTGGGAAGACGACCTTCCGGAACAAGCGCCCATGATCGCGGCCTCGACGGTGGATCATGCCAAATCCGGCTACAATCGCCGCGGCAATTACGGATCCGCTCTTCCATTCAAGAAGACTCGCGACCCAGACCTCGATATCGTGGAACTGGTCAAGCGAGCGGTGAAGACCGTTGCTCAAGAGAGAGCCAAACTGCTTGATCTGGACACGAATATTGTCGTCGATCTCGGGCTGGATAGTTTGGAGCGACTGCAGATCGCGCACGTTCTCGAAAGCTCCGTTGGCGGCCGATTCCCAGAAGAAGTGCTTCAAGAAATCGAAACCGTACGCGAAATCGCAGAAGCCATTGAAAAGCACTTTGGCAAAGAACGCATTCGTCCCGATATTGTCGCTGAGGCGCAGGAGGCGGCCACGGGGCCGATCGAACGCGAGGTTGCTCCGGAAGATTATCGTTTCGATCTGATTCCCGAGTACCGCCGGCTCAAACAGACGATGAATCAGTTTGACATGACCGGATTGCCCAATCCCTATTTCTCAATCCATCAAGGGCTTACTCGAGATACGACTACCGTCGGCGGCAAGCAGTTGATCAGTTTTGCCAGCTACAATTATCTCGGCATGAGCGGAGATGAATTCGTGACGCAGGCAGTCGTGGAAGCTGTCAAAAAATATGGGACCAGCGTCTCCGCTTCCCGTTTGGTCAGCGGCGAAAAAGATATCCATCAACAGCTCGAACGTCTGATTGCAGACTGGATCGGCGTCGAGGATTCCATCGTCATGGTCGGGGGACACTCCACCAACGAGACGGTGATCGGCCATATGGTCGGGCCGCAAGATCTCATTTTGCACGATGCCCTGTCGCACAACAGCATTGTTCAAGGTGCGATTCTGTCGCAAAGCCGCCGTCGCGCTTTTTCGCACAACGACTATGTGGCCTTGGACGAAGCATTGACCGAACTGCGAACTCGGTATCGCCGAGTTCTGGTCATTGTCGAAGGAGTTTACAGCATGGACGGAGACTTCCCAAACCTACCCAAGTTCATCGAAGTTTGCAAAAAACACAAATGTTGGTTGATGGTCGACGAAGCCCATTCCATCGGTACGATGGGCACACACGGTCGGGGCATCGCGGAGCACTTCGGTGTGAATCCTACCGATGTGGATATTTGGATGGGAACTCTCAGCAAATCCTTTGGCTCGTGCGGTGGTTACATTGCCGGCAAAAAAGAATTGATCGAGTACCTCAAGTACACCGCGCCGGGATTCGTGTTCAGCGTCGGCCTTTCGCCGGCAAACACCGCAGCGTCGATCGCGTCGCTCCAATTGCTCAAACGAGAACCCAACCGCGTGACCCGGCTCAAAGATGCGTCGCGACTGTTTTTGACCGAAGCGAAAAAACGCGGGCTCAATACAGGAAATAGCGGCGAGACAGCAGTCATCCCAATCATCATCGGCAACTCCCTGCACGCGTTGCAACTGTCCAGGCGGATGATCGATTCCGGCGTCAACGTGCAGCCCATCCTGTATCCCGCAGTCGAGGAGTCTGCGGCGAGACTCCGGTTCTTTATCAATACTACCCATACCAATCAACAGATCCTGTACGCGGTAGACAAATGTGCGGAGCACTTGCAAGCGATCGCGCCCGAACACTTCCGGGTTGCCAACAGCGAACCCGCGATGGCAAGGTAGCGACGGCGTGGCTGAGGAACCAGAACCGAACGCACCGCCCAATGTTCCGGTGGCGACCGTCACCCGCATGGCGCTGTACCTCCGAGAGCTACAGCAATTGCACCGGTCCGGTTTGCAGCGCATTCAAAGTAGCGCACTAGCCAAACGCCTCGGTCTCAACGACTCCCAAGTCCGCCGCGATCTTTCGTGTTTCGGCCAGTTCGGCCAACGCGGCGTCGGTTACAGTATCCCCCATCTCACCAAAGCTATCCAAACGATTTTGGGTACCGACCGATCATGGAACGTCGTCTTGATCGGTTCAGGCAATTTGGGACGAGCCCTCTCGGGCTATCGGGGATTCAAACAACAAGGGTTCCGCCTCGTCGGTGTATTCGATAACTCACCCGAAATGATTGGCACCCAACTGGGCTCTTTGACGGTCCAGTCGCTGGTCGAACTCGAGACGGTGGTGGCTCGAGAAAAAGTGGAACTTGCTATTTTGGCTGTGCCAGCCAGCTCCGCACAGTCGGTGGCAGAGCGATTAGAAATCGCCGGCGTAAGCGGAATCCTCAACTTCGCGCCCGTCACGGTACGACGGCCTCAAAGCGGACTCACCGTGGTCGACGTGGATCTTGCTGTCGAATTGCAACGACTCGCTTTTGCGGTGGTCAACCAAAAAACCGGAAACTAATACTCCATCGCAACGAGTCGCCTTTTGCTCCGCCAAAGCTCACTTTCGCAGAACGAAAGGGGACAAGCCGCCTAGCGGGCTTCAAAAGAAAACTTGCGATACCACACTTCGCTGCCGTGATCGGTGAGCATGAGTTTGCCCTTGGGCTGCTTACTGAAATTTTCGTACTCGCTAAACTTGCTTTCGGCCATGCGTTTGTTCCATTCGTTGTCGCCCACCGTAGCGTCGACTACTTTTTCGCCATTGAGCCAATGTTCGATTCGGTTTCCTTGCACGATGATCTTCGCTTCATTCCATTCCCCGACTGGCTTTAGCTTTTTGGAGGGCTTGGGTTCATAGAGATCATAAAGCGCTGCAGCGCTATTCCGCGGCGCGACCTTTTTCTCGCTGGTATCGTCATAGATCTGGTATTCACATCCGATGGTTCGGCTTCCATAAGTTCGAACGCGGTATTTCAAGCCGCTGTTGCCTCCCGGAGCAATCTTCCATTCGAACGAAAGCGCAAAGTCGCCGTACTCTGCTTTGGTGACAATGTGACCCGATCCCTTGCCCTCTTTTTTTAAATGGATTACCCCATCGACGCATTCCCAACCGGGCGGCACCGGGTTGCCATCCATTGTGGTCCACGCAGCGAGGGACTTGCTTTCAAAGGGATTCACCGGATCCTCGGCAATCGCAACCCTCATAAGCGCCGGTTGCAAGCTCGCCAACATCAGTATCTGCACAATGGATGGAAATCGAAAAAACGGAAACACGTTTTGGATCCTTGGAGGAGGGAGTGGGGGGCAAAGATCGATCCCCTATTATGCTCGACGCAACCGCGCACGACTACACCACACAAACGCCCAAGCCAAATGGCACTCGCTTTAGCGGAACGGCCCAAGCCGTCCGGCCGGGACCTGCAAAGAATCTCTGCAATCTCAAACATAATGCCGGAAGTCTGGCGACTTCCACTACGAAAACAAGTGCAATCGCACGGGCTTGGACGCGTTTTGGCGCACCCAAACAAGCTACGCTTTCTTGGGCCTTCCACGCGGTCGAAGCGTCGATTCCAGTTGCAGTCGAATGGCTGTTTTCTCCACCCACTTGGACTCTCCGTAAGGGCATCCGCGTTGAATGCAATGCAGGATCTTATCCAACACTTCGCTGGGAAACTCCTTATCCAATTGCTTGTCCCATTGTTTTGGCAACGGGATGGGGGGCAACGAAAGTTGCGGCTGAGTGCCTGAAAGTTTCTTCCCGCGCCGAGGCGCACTGGACCACTCCCATTCCTGATGCGACCGGACCAATCCCGCGCGGACCGGATGCGATTCAACAAATCGAAGAATGTCCAGCAACGGCTCGTCGTCCTGCACCGGAAACGAACGGAAGCGGCGCTCGTAGATCCCACCCGTTCCCGCCCGACGCGGCTTGGTATGCCAGCGCGCCGAATGGGTTGTGGTCAACCAAGCCATCAGTTTAGACAAATCACCGTCCTTGCGCGGCGTCAAAACCAAATGCCAATGCTTGGGCAAAACACAATAAGCCAACAACCGAGGTTCAAATCGCTGGATCGCTTGCGCCAATGCCGTATCGAACTCAACATAGTCGGTTTCGGAACGGAACATCGGCTTGGATTTCAAGCCGCGGCCAATGGTATGGTATATCGTTCCGCCCTGACTATTACGAAGTGGCCTACCCATCGTTCCAAATTCCAAAGCGAACTAGTTCCATTGGGGATCGATCGGCCAATCGGAGATTTTTTCGTCGAGCGAGAGAATATTTTGCCCGATCCGTTTGAGAAGATTTCCCCACATCTCTGGATCGTCGCTCAATACGAGTTCCACGTCGACGTCGGCTACCAACCAGCTCCCAACTTCGAGCTCCTGCTCGAGCTGTCCGGGTCCCCAACCGGCAAAGCCGTCGAATAGTTTGAGTTGGGCGTTCGGCGCGACAAATAATTTCAAAAGTTTATCTTGGTCGCTGGTCAAGAAGAGGCCGTCGATGCAGTTCTCTGTCCCTAATTCTGGTTGGTCATGCAACGCAATGAGCGGTCCTTCTACTGGCCCTCCACAGTAGAGCGGTGCATCATGCACGCATTGGACATCGCTCACCATCGCAACGACTTTGTTCAATCGAAAATCGGTGGGGCGGTTCAAGATCAAGCCAAAAGCATGATCCTCGGAGTGACGTACCAGATAGATTACAGAACGATAGAAGTTAGGATCGTCCATAAACGGAGAAGCTAGCAAACAATTTCCTTGAAGCGACTTCGACATGAATCAGTCTCAATGCGAACAAAACCAAACCAACTAAGATTCCATCCACTGCGGGGCGATTGGACTCTCTGTCTGTAATCTTACCATCTGCTGATAGATTCCGGATTGCTCGAGCAACTCTGCGTGCGTCCCGCACTGCGCAATCTGCCCGTCGTCTAAGACCAGGATTTGATCGGCGTGAATGATCGTGCTCAATCGATGCGCGATTACAAATGCGGTCCGCTGCTCGAGCAGGAGGGCCAGACTGGATTGGATCAAGCGTTCGCTTTCGCTGTCCAAATTGCTGGTAGCCTCGTCCAAGATCAGGATTCGCGGATCCGCCAACAGAGCGCGAGCGATCGCGAGCCGCTGCCGCTGGCCGCCGCTTAGTTTGAAACCGCGTTCGCCGATGAGAGTTTCGTAGCCTTGGGGGGATTTGACAATAAACTCGTCTGCCGCAGCCGCTTTTGCCGCTTGGACAATTTGTTCGGTGGATGCGCCACGTCGGCCATACGCGATGTTTTCCGCGATCGAGCCATCAAACAAAAAGACATCCTGTTCGACCACGCCGAGCAGTTGCCGATAGCTATGCAACTGGACGTCTCTCAAATCGTGCCCATCGACCAGGATACGACCGATTTCCGGATCAAAGAAGCGTGCGACCAAATTGCATAGGGTCGTTTTT
>JANODW010000675.1:0-3451 GCA_031412875.1 Pirellula sp.
GGCGGGGATCCCCTTTGGTCCCCAGGTTTGGATCGCTTTGGAAAGCGTGCTCTGAACAACATCCTCGATCAGCTCGAGATTGCGAATCCCCAGCGAGCGGGTCAGCAACGCTACCAAGCGACCATACTCGTGGCGAAAAAAGTGCTCAACGAGCGTTCTCGAATCCAACGTCCTCGAATCGGTCATGGCCCTGTAACCATTAGTTGTATCCGGCGAACTCGCGAATTTCGATGGCGCCCCCAATCTTGGCAATTGGACAAGCCCTCGCGATTTCCAATGCGGCTTCGTAGTGGTCTGCATCGATCACGGAGTAGCCACCGATGACTTCCTTTGCCTCGACATAGGGTCCGTTGGCTACTTCACCGCCGGATTGCAGAACGCGGCCTGTTGGCAAGAGGGCATCGCCCCCGTCGACGATCTTCGGTCCGAACTGCTCAAACCACTCCCCCCACATCGCCAAAAACCCCTGCATTTCTTCGGGGGACGGCTGATTGCGAGGTTCTGCGGCGTCTCGATACAACAACAAAAACTTAGCCATGATCACGATCCTGGTTTTAATGAATTGGATTTCTGCGAGAAGCGACATACCTCGCGCAACTCACCCATGACGAACAGAGAAAGGCAGCCCGGACATTCCAGGCTAAAAAATTCGGAAAAAATATTGCTTCGTTTTTGTCTTACTATTTTGAGTGCCAGTGTCGATCGGCAAAATTCATAAACTGCCCCCAATCGTATGAAAGAATATCGTGAGCCCCAGAGCGATTGTGGTAGCCGATCCGATCGCCAACGCTTGAGTCGGGTGCGGGAGGCAGTTCGGATGTCAATCCTTTGAGGCCGAGCAACTGGTACACGGGAGTAGCATACCAACCACCTAAGTATTCCCCCTTGGGATCCGCCCAAAGATCCTTCGTCGCACTTGCAATGTACACCGGACGGGGCGCGATACAAGCAACGATAACATGGGAATCAAATGGCAAAGCAGCTTCGTTTTGGTTGTAATCTCGAAACCGATTGCAAAACCAATGCGGGAAGGAGGTGTTGATTCGGGCTACTGTTTCACCAAAATTCCGACGCTCCAAGGCAGCTCCCCCGCATCCTGAATTGTTCGAAATGACGATCGAAAACCGGGTGTCCGTGGCTCCTGCCCAAAGTGCCGTCTTACCGAGCCGGGAATGTCCGACGACAGCTACTTTACTAGCATCGATGCTCGGTAGTTGAACCAAAACGTCCATTAGGCGAGACAACCCCCAGGCCCATCCTGCAACGCTTCCCCACCGATCGCGATGTTCCGACGAGGCACGGTGCATCGGATACAAAGCGTGGACCCCGTTTTGAAAACCATCATCAAAATCGGGATCGAGGTCACCGTAGAATGCGGTCGCGACGGCGTAACCACGATCGCAGATCTCAGCGATAGGCCATCGTCGGGATTGTTCGCCACGCGATGATTCGGTGGCTCGATTATTAGAGATCCCCGCCTTTGCATCGTTGGGTACCCAACCTTTAGGAAGTCGCAACTCGGGCGCGGAATCGACCGTATGATTTCCCTGGAAATTCAATCCCAGAAACGTACCCTTTGGCTTGGTCGCGACCGGCGTGAACAAAGCGAAATCGATGTCCAGGACCGCCGCATCGGTTTTGAGGTGCACGACGAATTGTTGACGTTTCGTTTTATTGCCGTTCATCAGCCCTTCTTCAACCAACTCCCATGTCACCTTGGCTGGATCGACTGGCGCATGACCGTATTGGTGATCCCCAATCAACTTCATCCAGTGACCGCGTTGTTCAGGCCAATTTTTGGCATCCGTGATTCGACTTCCATCCAATCGCATCAAGGGGTCCGGAAGCGCGGTCATAACGACGAGCGATTCGTCCTCATTGGCTTTAGGCACTTGGCCGTTAACAGAGGGAATCATAAGAGCGGCCAGGAGGGAAGCAAATGAAAGTTGAGTGAACAAGCAAATGCGATGATGGAGAGAATGGGTCATAGCTCGACGTCTCAAAGGAGGGGGCTGAACAAAACTGGACACGGCGTATCAATTGTAACCACTCAGAGGGGAACACATTGGTGCACAGTCGAACGGTTTGAATAAAATGGAGTGCCTGAACGGGGTGTGCCTCAGTCTGGTAGAGCGCTGCGTTCTTGGTCGTCACGCGTCCTCCAGCAAAGCACTATTCCACACCACTCACTGAAATGTAGGACCAGTCTTGTCGGATCGTGTGATCAGGATCATTCTGAATCAGCCATGCATAATCGAATATCGCTGAATACTTGTTTTTTGCTGTGGTGGCGTCTGTCGCTTTTTTTTGGTGCAAAAACGAACCGAAGCTCGCTTTCGTTTTTCGCCTGGCTCCTTCGTCGGGGGAATTCTTGTATTCCAAATCGACCAACACGATGTTGTTTGATTCGGTGGTCACAAACCATCGACCGGCGGGACAAGTGTAGGTGATCACCTCTGGCGGCTCCCACATCGCATCTGGAAGCGTCTCGCGGGTCGCGAGATTCCAGACCAGTTTTTCATTTTCAGACTCCGAGTAGATTCGTGAACCATCGAGGCTGATGGTCACGCGGGTCACCGTATCGGAATGTCCACTGAGGATCGCGGTTTCGTGCTCGTGAGGTGCGTCCCAGATTCGTATATTACCTATGTCGGCGACAGCGGCGGCCAGCCGTGTACCGTCAGGGCTGAAGGCGACGGATTCAACGCCATCTTTGCCTGGGAAAAAGGTCATGATCTCGTGACCGCTCAACGTGTCGATTAGTTGAACGGCATGGTCTGTTCCACATGCTGCGAACCGTTTCCCATCCGGACTGAAGGAGACCCCAAATATTGCGCCGCTGGTGGCATGAGCGGTCGCAATTTGCTTGCCGGAGGCAACATCCCATACCCGGATCTTTGTGTCATAGCCGCCTGACACAAGTCGCTTACCCGCTCGGTCGAACGCCACCGTCCTGACGAGTCCAGTGTGCCCGATGTACGTTCGAATTTCATTGCCCGTCTCTAAGTCCCATAGCTTGACCGTGTTGTCATATCCTGCGGATGCAACGCACGAACCATCCGGGCTGAATGCGACATCGTAAACCGTACCCTGATGGCATTTGATCGTAGCGGTTTCCTCAAGGCTTTGCGCGTCCCAGAGTTTGATCGTTCCGTCCCGACTTGACGACACGAGGCTGTACCCATCCGGACTGTACGCGACTCCGGTAACCGAATTGGTATGGCCTTTCAAGACGGCGACTTCCGCACCCGTTTCGGTGTTCCATAGGCGAACCGTGTTGTCATCTGATGCCGAAGCAAGCCGCGTCCCGTTCGGGCTAAAGGACAGTTCGGTAACCGAAGCCGTATGCCCATCCAGCCTGAACTTTGCATCGCCCGTTTGCGCGTCACGCAGGATGACCGCTTCTGCTCCCGATGCGAGTTGCCTGCCATCCGAACTAAAGGCGACGCAA
>JANODW010000676.1:0-5550 GCA_031412875.1 Pirellula sp.
GACAAAAGACTCGGTGTTTCCCGCTGGCAATGTCCGCGATACTTGACGACCCAATGCATCGAACGCAAACGTGGTGCGGCGACCGAGCGAATCTTGGAGGACGGTTTGATTCCCAGACCAATCGTATCCATAGTCGAATCGAGGCGAATCCAGTTGGGTATTGCCATCGTTATCGCTATCCAGCGGGTCCGGTACGGCCGGCAACGTAACGGCAATCAGTCGGCCGCTTGCATCGTACGCATTGATTTTGGAGTTGCCGCCGCGATCGGTCTCCTTGATGACGTTCCCCCAAGCGTCGAATTCCACGGTGGTAAACGAGCCGTCCGAGGCGATGGTTTTGTAGGCTCGACCCAACGCATCGTAAATCTGGGTCGTCGATTGCGCTGCGCTTCTATCGAGGAGGATTGTCCCATTCACTTCGCGTCCATAGATATTGGTCCAAGTGCGAAACGATCGACCTTGGTCGTCGTACTGAATTTCCGTGACCGACCGCACGGGCTCGGGAGAGTCGACCGTTAGGACAGGAGCCCCGATTTGTCGGACCTGTCTGCCGCGTGCATCGAATTCGAATCGGTTCTCAACGCCGGGATGTCCTGGACCGATCCCTGATACGGTTTTAATGACGCGCCCTTGTGCGTCGAAGTAAGAGAGCGAACGGCTGATCAATCGTACGTTGCCGACCGCATCGAGCCCTTGGTTATCTATTTTGATCGCGTAAGGGCCTTCGGATCTTGCCGGGTCGAGCACGATGGCGCCATAGCGATCGAGAAGGGTCAGCTTGATACCGTCCCTGCGTTCGACTTGATAGGTACGGCCTTGGTCATCGTAGAAAGTTCGGGAGCCAGCGCTGCCCGCGAGAGCTGCGTTGCTCCCTTCGATAAAGGGATCGACGGAAAGGATGTTTCGGCCAAGGTCGTCGACAGCGGATCGGGAAACCATCCAGACGATATTGCCTTGGGGGTCGAGTTTTTGCGACCGCGTTTGAACCACGTCGCCTGCGAATCCATAGTAGTTCTCCGTCCAAAGCCCATGGTCATCGCGTGTGCGAGCCTCGCGACCTGAAGAGTCGTAGACCGTTTCCGTTGCGCTCAGGAGCGAGCCTGGGGCAAGGATCTTGGATTGCAAGTTGTTGTAGTTGCTAAGGTTGGCTGCGGGTGCAGCACCCGCGAGATCTGCGAGTTGAATCACGACGTCTTTCCATCGTTGGGTCGAGACCGCGCGGCCTGCGGTGTCGTAGACGGTCTTGCTTGCGTACAACGCTGGGCTTGTGAAGGGTTGGGTGGCATTTTCGAGCACCGAATCGGTCGTCAAAAGCACTCGCCCCTGCTGGTCAAAGACGGTCCATTGGCTGGTCCAGACTCGCTGCGATACAAACGTTCCGTTCGGTCCCGCAACGCGCGTTTCCACTTCGCGTCGGATCTGGATGGGATTGTCCCGTCGGTCGTAAAAATACTCCGTCCGCAGTCCACGCGGGTCGGTCTTTCGTCTCACCAAGCCCGAGGCCATGTCATATTCAGTGCTGGTGGACCATTGCAATTCGGAGACCCATTCTCCTTGACTATTCTGGGAGCGATGCAGCAAACGGGCTGCGATCACTCGACCAGAAACGTCGAATTCTTTCTCTTGGCGGATTTCCAATGGAGGGCCGCCAAGTGCTTTCTCGAATGAAATATTAGCGGTTTGGCGCCCGTTAGGATCGTACTCGAGCCGACTCGTGCGACCATCGGTGTTCGATACCGAGACGAAGTTGCCTTGGTTGTCGTATTCGTTGTCGACCAGTACCAAGCCGTCTTTATTCTTGATCTTGTCGACTTGCCCGCGTGCGACGTAGCTCAGCAGCGTCTTGTCGCCGGTTGGACTTGCAGATTCGAGCAAGTTGCCTTTGGCGTCGTAGCGGTAGTTCGTTGCAAGGCCCGTGGACGTAACAGTCGAAGTCACCTGGTGGGTTCGATCGTCATACACATATCGATAGGAATCGCCACGCGTATCCGCGACGGCCGTGGTCTGGCCGAACTCGTTGTACGAGTAACGAGTGACCAGATCGTCTCTGACGCCTGAAGTGCCATCGGCAACACCGATCACCCTGCGCTGTTCGAGGAGGTTGCTGTGCTTGTCGTAGCTGCCCAGGGTTTGAACACCACTGCCATCGATCGATCGCACGAGGTTGCCTCGACGATCGAGGAGAAATTTAACATCGTTTCCAATTCCATCGGCGCCGTTGTCGATCGATTGCACCCGTTGGCGAATGTCATACGTGTAGCTCGTAGCCCATTTCTCGACGTCCTGTAGCGATTCGAGCCGTCGATCGGGAGTGTAGTTGGCGAGCAACTTTTCACGGCCGGCCGCATCGACGATCGCCTTGAGCAAGAATTGTTTTCCTGGAACGAGAGGGTCGGCGTTGTGATAGATCAGAGAGATGGTTTGACCCGCCCGATCGGTGACAAAGCTCAGATTTCCGATCGCGTCGTACGAATAGGAAACCGTTTGATTCATTGCATCGCGCACGCTGGTGATTCGATTGTCGTTGGCCCGATCGCGTGTGATGGCGATCGAGCGTCCCGACCAATGCGTGACACCGTTGGGAGTGATGGTTGTGCGGTTGCCATTTCGATCCTCAATCCAAGCGGAATTTTCAGTGCGGGCATCGATATGGATTTGGGTCCCGGATTGCAGTTGCAATTTCCAAAAACCGCCGAACGCACGCGACGCTGGATGGAATGATTCTGCGCCGGCGAAGGAAACGTACTCCCACGATGACTCGCCGTTGGCGATTCGCAACATGGGAGTCTTTTCGACTTCTAGGAACGAGGTATTGCCGTTGTCGGGCGCAAAGTAAGGGAGCCAACTGATGTTGATTCCGAGCATATTGGGATGTTCGGGATAGGGTTGGAATGTGAATCCTTCACGAGTGCCATCGGAAAGCGTGACGTTGACCCGCGTCCCGTCGAGCAAAACCGGAAAGCCGCTCGTTCCCGGCGCAGCGTTCTCCGCATAAGCAATCTCCACTTTAGGGATTCCAAAGTCGAGCGCCCAGCCGTGACCAAAATCAAGAATTTTGTTAGCTCGATTGCTGCTATAGGATCTTTGTACTTTCAAGGGAACATCGGGGGTCGCCAAATCGAGATCGGTGAACCCGAGCGACAGGACACCCGGTTTGTAGTTGCCATCGAGTTGGAGTGGCACTGACTTTTTAGCAACATTGTTATGCGCATCGCGCGCGAAGGCATTGAGTATCCATACACCATTGTCAAGCAACGTCGTGTCGACCGATGCGATCACGCCGTTCTTGATTTCCCTGCTAGAGACCACTCTTTTGATTTCAATCGCCTGATGGGGTCGATCTGCGGGCTGGATCGTGACCCAGTACTCGGTCAATTCGTCGTTGGGGTCATCAATTGTCGCCAGGACATCGATAGGCTCCAGGATGATTTGGTTGTAGGTGGGTGATTTGATTTCCACCTCGGGCGGCGTTCCATCGAGCGCGACTTGCACGATGCTAACGTTGTTGGTTCCTGCGTAGCCGATATTGTTGGAGGTGTCTTTGGCAGACACTTCGAATCGATAGTAACCGACTTGGCTGGTTTGTCCGGTGGCGGCCAATTGGCTCGAATTGATCGTCGCACGGCCTTGTTCATCCAGGGTGATGGTTTGATTTCGCGATGCCCAGGTGGAGTTGTTGGGACTGTATCCGGTCAGACGCATCGACAGGCTGCCCGGCGCTATGCCGATATCATCCTGAGCGGTCACAAAAACACGAGCATCGCGTGTCGCTTCGACGATGGCCGGCGCAGAGTAGAAGGTGACGACTGGGGGAGTGGTGTCAGGCCTCAGGGTGGCGGTGAAGTCTTTGGTATCGACACCGCCCAGTCCGTCGCTCACTTGAACGCGGAGCCTATAGGCCATAGCGTTCGGAACGATTTCGGATTTCCACTGGATGGTTCCCGTGGTGGCATCGATGGTGAGTCCCGCAGGGAGCGGTTGTCCGGATTGCATGGCAATAGAAAAGGCAATGGTGTCTTGGTCGCTATCGGTCGCCTTGGGTTGGATGGACCACTCTGAGCCTCCCGTAAAGTTTGCGTCGTCGATGGTTTCCAGGCGTGGCGCCGCATTGGTTCGAACACGGATTTGTTTTGACTGGACCGCATAGAATGCCCCGTCGTCCACGCGGACGGTGACCGGGTGCAAGCCGATTTGCGATGCGGTAGGTTGCCAAGTGATCACTCCAGTCAGCTCATCGATTGCCATGCCTGGGGGCGATTGCACCAATCGGTAAGTGAGCGCGGTACTGCCTGGAGCGGTGTCGTGAGCGTTCATTCGAAATTGGGTGCTACCGCCCAGAATCCACCATGGAGGGAGTGTGTTCGCAAACACCGGTGGCTTGTTTATCGTTGCATCGAATACGGTGACACTCACCTGCTGTCGGGATTGGCCACCCCGTCCATCGTCCACTTGGATTGCAACGGTTTGTTGTGCGCCATGTGGGAAGGTAGGAGACAGATGGAGTTGGCCTGTGGTTGTGTTGATGCTCCACCCCTGAGCCATTGCCGCTCCGGCATCGCTTGCAAACGCGTAGCGGAGAGTGTCCTCGTCGAGGTCCGATGCCAGGATCGGATACGTGAGCACTTGTCCCAACTGCGCATAGGGGTAGGGAACCGAGTGAATGAGTGGCGGCGTATTAGAAGCTCGTACTGTGATGGAATAGGACTGCCGAGCAACCCCACCGTAGCCATCCGATACGGCCAAAACGATTTCCTGCGTTCCTAAATCTGCGGACGTAGGGATCCAGCTCATTTTGCCAGAGGAGGGATCGACTTGAAGGGCGCTTGGTCCTTTTTCGAGCTTCCAGTAGAGGGCATCGTTGTCGGAGTCGGTGGCGTTGGGTAGGTAATGGTATGGGAGTCCGACGACGGCTGCTTTGCGAGGGGTACCGACCATGATGGGCGGAGCGTTTTCAACGGTGTTGGTGATGATGACGGAGGTTTGCTGCTCGGTGGTCAATAGATCGCGGGCCGAGGTGGCGCGAAAGCGAATAGAAACCGCCGGGACGCTTGGAGAGGTGATGAGATTCCTGGGTGGGGTCCACACAAAAACATTGCCGTTTTCCAACCGCATGCCGGGGAGGGGATCGACAAGTTGGTAAGCGATATCATCGCCATCCAAGTCAGTGGCTTGAAGTTGCAAGGCATAAACGATACCGACCGGCAGCGTCTTGCGAGGGCTTGATAAGAACGTGGGTGCAGCATTGGTTGGACCCAACGCTTGGACGGCGATCAACTGCTGATCGAAAGCGCCCTCAGGGTCGGTGACTCGAACGGTGAACGTATGTTTCCCTCGCTTAGAAAGATCGCTGGTCGCAATCGTGAAGGCACCGGTGAGCGCTGCGATGTCTGCTCCGTCCATCGGATTCACCAGTGAGTATCGAAGTCCAGACCGGTCCTCGACATTGGGATCGGTGGCAGTGAGCTGGAGCTGAAATGGGCTGCCTCCAATTACAAAGGTGGCATTGGTAGGTGCAGGGCTCGTGATTCGGGGCGGTGCATTTTGGAGGAC
>JANODW010000677.1:0-6928 GCA_031412875.1 Pirellula sp.
CCGAGATTTCCCAGGCGGCGGTCGCTTGTTTGGCCGAGTCGCGATCGGAGATCATGCCGGCGCCGACGGTGGTATTGCTCATACGGTCAATAATAATAAATGCGCCGGTTCCGCGATTGCGACGGTATGCATCGAAGTAGATAGGTTGGCTCAACGTGACCGCGCATCGACCGATTTCGTTGAGTTGCAAATCGGGCGCGGGGGTTCGGTGCAGTGTATTGACATCGACCCGATATTTGAGCGAGTCGACTTGACCGCTTACGGTCTGCGTCGTGTGTTTGAATAGATAGGTTTTGCCAGGAACCATGGCATCGGAGCTCATCCAAACGATGGTCGCGTCAAAGGCATTGCTTATCTTGGGTACGTTGCCCGGTCGAACAATCATATCCCCGCGCGAGCAATCGACTTCGTCCTCGAGCACCAGCGTGACCGATTGAGGGCAAAAGGCTTCTTCTAAATCTCCATCTTGCGTGACGATCCGTTCGACCTTGCTCGTTCGCTTGGACGGCAAGACCATGATCTGATCCCCTTGGCGAATGATTCCCGATGCGACGGTCCCGCAAAAACCGCGAAAGTCGAGATTGGGCCGATTGACAATCTGTACGGGCATTCGGAAATCCTCGAGATTGCGATCGGAGCCAATGTAAACCGACTCGAGGAAATTCATCAACGAACTGCCGCGATACCAAGGCATATTCACGCTTGGGTCGACAACGTTTTCGCCATGCAACGCGGCGATGGGTATAAAGTGCAAATCGGGCAGGTCCAAACGGGAAACGAAGTCCCGATAGTCGCTGCAGATTTCATCGAATCTTTCTTGACTGTAGCCTACCAAATCCATCTTGTTGATCGTAACCACGACGTGTCGAATGCCCAGCAGCGAGACGATGAAGCTATGCCGTTTCGTCTGCGTCAGGACGCCGTATCTCGCGTCGATGAGGATGATGGCCAAGTCGGCGGTCGATGCGCCGGTAGCCATATTGCGAGTGTACTGCTCGTGGCCAGGTGTGTCGGCAATGATGAACTTGCGTTTGGCGGTGGAGAAATAGCGATACGCAACATCGATCGTTATCCCTTGTTCGCGTTCTGCTTTGAGACCATCGGTGACGAGTGCCGGATCAAAGCCGCCGCCCGTCGTGCCGTGTACTTTGCTCTCGGTTTCGAGCTGTGCCAATTGGTCTTCGTAGATCATTTTGCTGTCGAAGAGCAGTCGCCCAATGAGCGTGCTTTTGCCATCGTCGACACTGCCGCATGTGATGAATCGCAGCAGCTCTTTGCGTTCGTGTTGATCCAAGTACGCTAGAATATTCTCGGCAATCAAATCGCTTTGGTGAGACATAACTTAGAAGTATCCCTGGGTCTTTTTGAGTTCCATACCGGCGCCACCGCCATCTTGATCGATGACCCGTCCTTGGCGCTCAGACGTCTTGGTTAGCAGCATCTCTTGAATAATCTCGGGAAGGGTCGTCGCAGTGGATTCGACGGCACCGGTGAGCGGATAGCATCCCAACGTTCGGAAGCGGACCATCTTATGCTCGACGACTTCGCCCGGTCGCAGTTGCAGTCGATCGTCGTTGAGATGGATCAGGGTTCCGTTGCGTTGAACGACCGGCAACACCTTTGCAAAATACAGATCGGGAATGGGAATGTTTTCAAGATAGATATATTGCCAAACGTCCAATTCGGTCCAATTGGAAAGTGGGAAAACGCGAATGCTCTCCTGCGGATTGACCCGGGAATTGTAGAGGTTCCAAAGTTCTGGCCTCTGGTTTTTGGGATCCCATCGATGGAATTTATCGCGAAAGGAAAACACTCGCTCTTTCGCACGCGATTTTTCCTCGTCTCGGCGGGCACCGCCAAAGGCAGCATCGAAGCCATAGAGATTCAGGGCTTTTTTCAGAGAGTCGGTTTTCATCACCTCGGTATGCTTCTCGCTATTATCCGACGGATCGATGCCCAGCTTTAAGCCTTCATGGTTGATATGCACGAGCAATTCGATTCCCAATTCGTTCTTCACGTAATTGTCGCGAAAACGGATCATCTCCTTGAACTTCCAAGTCGTGTCGACATGGAGGAATGGAAATGGGGGTTTCGCTGGATAGAACGCTTTGAGTGCTAGATGCGTCATGACCGCCGAGTCTTTGCCGACGGAATAGAGCATCACGGGCTTTTTGAATTCAGCAGCTACCTCGCGAATGATATGGATGCTTTCTGCTTCCAATTGCTTGAGGTGGGTTAGGTTGTATGAACTCATTCGGTCCTCAGTTCGTTTCCCTGAGCATGAGAAATGCGTGCTCTAAAATCACAGTGGAATATGCATAAAGTAGTAACCATCCCAAAATGAAAAAGGGGGGATGGGGTACGCTGTGGGGATTTTGAGTGCCCGTACAACGAATTGCAACCCTTCTTAGCTTGCTCGCTTTGCAAAAGAAAGGGCAGCCTCGCGAAGTTGGTCGTGCGTGTGGGCTGCGGAAACCTGAGTTCGAATCCGCGCTTTGCCTTGCGGGACCACAGGGTACGAGAATGCTATCACGTAGATACCGTCGTCGAGCATGGCCTTGGCGACAGCGGCCGCTTTGGCAGCATCGCCAAGCATTACGGGCACAATCGGATGCGTTCCAGGCAAAATATTTAAGCCGAAACGTTGCATCTCCCCTCGAAAAAACGCCGTGTTGGCTTCCAATGTATCTCTCAATTGCGTCGACTCCTCCAACAATTCCAACGCTCGAATGGAGCCAGCGACGATAGGGGGCGCGATGGTGTTTGAGAATAAATAAGTCCGAGACCGTTGCCGGAGCAAGTCGATCATTTCCCCATTTCCCGCAGTGTACCCGCCGCTAGCTCCCCCTAGGGCTTTGCCAAGCGTACCGGTCATGATGTCGACGCGATCCATGACACCGCAATGTTCGTGCGTTCCCCGCCCTCGCGGACCGACAAAACCGACGGCATGCGAATCATCCACCATCACCATGGCATCGTATTGGTCGGCAAGCTCGCAGATGGCAGACAAATTTGCGATCGTGCCATCCATTGAAAAAACACCGTCTGTTGCAATCAAACGGAACCGTGCGGACTTCGAAGCTTCCAGTTTGGCCCTGAGGTCAGTCATGTCGTTGTTCAAATAGCGATGCCGCTGAGCCTTGCACAATCGAATGCCGTCGATGATGCTCGCATGATTGAGTTCATCGGAAATGATTGCGTCTTCGGGACCGAGGATGGTTTCGAACAAGCCACCGTTAGCGTCCCAGCACGAGTTGTAAAGGATGGTATCCTGCAAGCCCAAAAAACTGCTCAGTCGCTTTTCGAGATCTTTGTGGATGGTCTGCGTTCCGCAAATAAATCGGACCGACGCCAATCCATAGCCCCATCGCGATAACGCATCGTTGGCAGCTTGTCGAACGCTCGGATGCTGAGCCAACCCCAGATAGTTGTTCGCGCACATATTGAGCAGTTCGCGGCCCCCCGCGATTTGAACCAACGTGCCTTGGGCAGTGTCGATTACCCGCTCGTTCTTAAACGTTCCTGCATCGCGAATGGATTGATTGGTGGTGGCTAAGTGCTCTAAAAATAACGCGTTCATGCAAATTGTTGAAACCGATTAAGTGGGAACCGTTTAAATGGGAACCGAGTGGGACTGGAGGTCTTCTAAGTCGACGAATTCGAGGGTTGAAATGTGCGTGGATTCCAAGACTACCTTGGGCGCAATTCCCGCCTCAAACGCTTGTTTCCAACGTTGTACACACAAACACCATCTATCTCCAGGCTTAAGGCCAGGGAATTGAAAAACGGGTATCGGGGTTATCAAGTCATTTCCCGCGTCCCGAGAAAATTCCAAAAATTCCGTCGTCATCTCCGCACAAACCAAATGCAACCCGTGATCCTCAGCCCCCGACCGGCAACAACCATCGCGAAAGAAACCGGTGAGCGGATTGATCGAGCAAGGCTGAATGCCAGTGCCGAGTACATTTTTGGCGGATGTCATATGGGGCGAATTCCCGAGGAGATGATGGATGTGGCGAACGTTATTGTATCGTTTTCAAGCCGATGCGCGGCAAGGCTCGGAAAGAGCGCGAATTTCCGGTACGATGAAAGCGGCTTTCTCACTGCACTCTCCGCCAAGGTCAACGATTCGAATGCGATTCCCCAACCCACTCAAAGATCTCTTGCCCGTTGAAACGATCAAGCAGTTGTCGCAACTGGTGTCGCAACCGACGCTGGTTCAAGCGATGAAAGAGGCAGCTCAAAAGATTGGCCTCAAAGATCCTTTCCAGTCCGGCAACATTCAACAAATCCTGCAACAAGCAGGGAGGTGGATGGAAAGCGCCGCGGATCCGTGGATGCGACATTCAGCACCCGGATTGATGCCGGGAGTCAATGCGACGGGCGAACTTTTCTCGAGCCGTTGGTGCACGCATCGATTGTGCCCCGAAGCAATCGCGCAAAGGAACCATATCGAGAGCCGGTACGCGGAAACCACGAAACTGGACCAGAAACTTCGCAATCTTTTGATCGGCCTGACGAGCGCACCGGCCGTGTTTTTGGCCCCCAGCATGCCGATGGCTTTGTATCTGGTAGCTATCGCGAACAATGTTGCGAAACAACCCAAACAGTGGATCCTGCCGCGGGTCGATTGCATCCGCTTGCCACAAGCAGGATCTATGCAAGGTGGAAACGTGAGAAGCATCTTGGACCAAGCCAACGCATCCGTCCTCGAAATAGGAACCAATCACGACTGCACGTCGATCGATTTCGAAGAAAACATGCGAGGCAATGACCATCAACTGCTATTGGCATCGCTCAACTCGCTCCCCGCAGAGATGCGCTCCGAACACCGTCAACGTGCTATCGCTGCGACAAAGCCAACGAACGGCTCTATCGTTGAAATCCTGATGGACGGCTCTCTGCATGACTTGTCCTCCGTGGGACTGCATAGCCAAGTCATCAGCAACCGATGGGACCAAGGTGTGGACTTCCTAGTGGTGCCCGGCGATGCGTTGTTGGGTGGCCCTGAGTGCGGCATCCTCTTGGGGAAACAAGAAGCGATGGAATCTGTTCTTAGGATTGCCGACTCGTTGGGACTCAATGCAAACAGCGTTACCAAAGCGGGATTGCTGCGAACCCTTGAATCTTCAGAGTCGTTGGAACAATGGAAACAATTGCCCATCGGCGCTTCCCTTTCAACCAGTATCGAAAACTTAAAAAACCGCGCTGACCGCATGGCGACACAACTCTCCGCCTCCCCCACTTTTGAACGCGTCGCGGTTGCAAACAAGCCATGCCGTATCGGCGCGGGAGTTTGGAGCAGCCTCCGAATGCCTTCTTGCACGATCCAACTATTTCCAAAATCCTCCACTCCGTCCGCCCTGGCAGAACAATTCGCAGCCGGTGAAGTGCCTATCTGGGCGAACGTGCAATCGGATCACCTCGAACTGGTGATGCGGTCCATCGAGCCGGACGACGATAGAATGATCGTCAAACAACTTTGTCCAGAGTGATTCTGGACGAAAGTCAAACAAATCATCGGCGCTCGCCATCGCGAAATGCATAGACGAGCGGCTGTTCGGTGTGAGGATCCGTGTTCAAGATTCAGGATGCAGCGGATCGTCTGGATCGAAAAAGAAATCGCCAAGTCCCATCGGGAGAGAATTCCCTCCTACCGCTTTTTGTTTTCTCTTGGCTGCGGCGGAAAGATCGAGGGCCTCATCGCCCAAACACGCTTGCAAGGACTCTCGCCACGCTTGATCTTTTGCAACTGGATGATCGGATTTTTGGGAGAGACGTTTGATCGCATAACGCAACACGTTGATCCCATCTCGGGCTGAGAAGTCCAGTTTCAACGAATGAGCATGCTGTAAGAAATCGACGGTCATCGCCAGAACTTCCGCCTCTGCAAAGGGCAGGTGGTACTTAAGGATTTCAAGTTCGTCCTTGCGATTTGGGAATCCGACTTGGAGGGTGGGTTGCAATCGGCTCAAGATGTAGTCGGGGATTTCGTACGTAGAATCATCTTGATTCATCGTCACTGCACAACGGAAATCCGAATGCGCACCGATGGTAATGCCAGCAACAATCGATTCGACGTAGCGTCGTTGGTCCAAGAGCGGAGCCAGGGATGCCCATGATTTTTCGTTCATCCGGTTCCCTTCGTCGAGGACGCAGACAGCGCCTCGAATCATCGCGGTTACCAGCGGAGAAGCGTGATAAGCGATCTTTCCATTGCTGGAGAGGACCGGCGTTACCAACAAATCTTCCGGCCTGGTATCTGCCGTGCATTGATAGATGTAGAGTTCCTGCTGCCTCGCTGCGGTTGCAGCCATTGCCAAGGCTGTTTTACCCACACCAGGCACGCCAACCAACCTGGGGGTCAACGGCAAGTCGGCATCGTCGACCGTCAACCAACAAGCCGCAAGTTGCCTCAAGGGTTCAATTTGGCCAATCCATTTGGCGGTGTTCGAAACTGGATTGCCAAGGGTTAGCGTAACCCCCTCTATGGTAACCGTCTCGCTCATATACTTCCTTTGTTCGTAAATCGGCAGGGAAATCGGCAGGAAAATCGACGTGTCAGCGAGCGGCCGGGCCATTCCCTCGCTCACGCGTCGGGCTGGGATGAAAGCAACAAATCCTGATGATTGGAATTGTGGTTTTTGGCCGCTCGGGTCAGTCCGCGTGCTTTTCAGTCCACGTACTTTTGTCATCGGTGTCGAAAAATTTATTTTACCAGAGGTCTGCCGCATCGCCTAACGGGTGTGATGGGATTGAGGAAGCGGGCCTTAGGCGAGCGGCAGGCGGAAACATACCAGCCGTAGTTTGGGACCATCGTCCCGAACGAACAAACGGACGGGACAAAGGTCCCATCCTCCGGTGGTAATGATCCTGTCGCTCGCCTCAGGGAAGCGTGAAGCTGAGAGCAGCGTTCAAAAGAACACAT
>JANODW010000678.1:0-9841 GCA_031412875.1 Pirellula sp.
GTTCGCTGAGGATAATGCGAGTCTTCTGGATAGCTTCATCGATCAATCGCTTTACTTCTTGATCGATTTCGCGAGCGGTTTGCTCGGAATGTTCGCGGCCGAACGAGTCGCCGGCGCCACCCGCTAAAAATGGCGAACGATTGCTTTCGCGATAGTTGACGCGTCCCATTCGGCTCATACCGTATTCCATCACCATGCCACGGGCGATGTTGGTAGCGCGTTCCAAGTCGTTTTGAGCGCCGGTGCTGATGTCGCGAAAGACGATCTCTTCGGTCAGAGTGCCTGCCACGAGCACTTGCATTTGCGCTTCGAGTTCGGGTTGCGTCATCAAATAGCGATCGCCTTCGGGGCGTTGCATGGTGTAACCCAATGCCGCGATCCCGCGAGGAATGATCGAGACTTTGTGAACCGGATCGGTATTGGGCAGTGAGTATGCAACGAGCGCATGGCCGGCTTCGTGGTAAGCGACACGTCGTTTTTCGTCCTCGCTCATGATACGCTTTTTCTTTTCCAAGCCAGCGGTCACGCGTTCGACGCCATCGTTGAACTCTTCCTTGCCGACGTCGCTCTTGCCTTTCCGAGCAGCCAGCAATGCGGCTTCGTTCACAAGGTTTGCCAAGTCTGCACCGACGAACCCGGGGGTGATGGCAGCGACTTGTTTGAGTTCTACGTTCGCGCCCAGTTTCACTCCTTTTACGTGCACTTTGAGGATTTCCTCGCGGCCTTGCTTGTCCGGTCGATCGACCAAGACATTGCGGTCAAAGCGGCCCGCGCGGAGCAGTGCCGGATCGAGTGTTTCCGGGCGATTGGTCGCGGCGATGACGATCACGCCTACGTTGGCCGCGAAGCCATCCATTTCGACCAGCAGTGCGTTGAGTGTTTGTTCCCTTTCATCATGGGAGCCGGGAACGTTGCCTGCTCGACTCTTTCCCAACGCGTCCAATTCATCGATAAAGATGATCGAAGGCGCTTTGGCCGTCGCCTGTTGGAACATGTCGCGGACACGAGCGGCGCCGACCCCGACGAACATCTCGACAAAGTCCGAACCGGAGAGCGAATAGAATGGGACGCCCGCTTCACCCGCGATGGCTTTTGCCAGCAGAGTCTTGCCGGTACCGGGAGGTCCGACCAAAAGGACCCCGTGGGGGATACGGCCGCCGAGTTTTTGATACTTTTCTGGATGCTTGAGGAAATCGACCACTTCGCGTACTTCCTCGACCGCTTCATCGATACCGGCGACATCGTCAAACGTCACCCCGACTGCTTCGTTGGCATAGAGCTTGCCTCGCGATCGGCCGAATTGCATCGGGGAGCCTATCCCTCCCATGCGACGCATGGCAAAGAGGAAGACCGCGGTGACCAACAGCAATGGGAGGATAAAGAACCAAAACGATTGGGTCAGCAGGCTAGGGCCTGGCTTATAGGACCACGAGATGTTTGCCCGATCGAGCTTCTCGCGAACTTGTCGCGTTGTGTCGTTGGAATTGTCTTTGGTGGTCTCGAACTGGACTTTGCTTCGAACGGTACTTGGCTTGCCGTCGACGCTCGTTTTGATATCGACATAGCCGTTAATAGTGTTGTCATCCACGCGAACATCACGCAGATTGCTGATTTCCATCGACGAGGTGCCTGAGGCAATCCGAATGCTTCCCGGCGCGCCCGGTTCGAGTTTGGTGGAGCCTTTTTCGTATCTCGTATTTTCAATGAGTTGGATCAGTTCCGGATACGGGATGGGTTGGACCAGCGAGCTAGAGACGATGTTTACGGCACCGATGATGAACAACGACGCCAAAACCGCGTACATTAGCCACGAATGGTTCGGGGCTGGATTGTTCGTAGAGTTGGGTTTTTTTTCAGGTTTAGTTGGTTCAGTCATTCTTTTGATGCCTTAAAAGGCAATGGTTGGATGCCTTTAAAGGCAATGATTGTTGGATTCTAATACCACTTTTCCAGCAGCAGCATACGCAATTATGCATTGACTGATAGGTTTGGGCAGGGTTTGAGGTTGAGGTTTTCTGCTGATGTTCCTAAAATTCGAGCGATAAGTGTAGAGAGCGGAACGTTTTGCGACGGATGCGACGCCTCTACTGGATTTAACTCCCAGGGATGGACTCCCGTTGGGAGAAGCCCTAGACTCCCGTCAGAGAAGCCTTCTTGGAGAAGCTCCATTGAGCCAAATTCGCAATGTTGCCATTCTAGGCTCGACCGGCAGCATTGGACGCGCGGCCCTCGACGTGCTTGCCAAAGCGGGGAATCCGTTCCGTTTAGCGGCGATTTCCTGCCACTCCCAACTCGATCTCTTCGAAAAGCAGATCCAAACGTTCTCGCCTAAATATGCTTTTGCGACCGGGCCTTCCAACGAGCTTTTGAAAGGCTGGCAAGCGGGGAAAATAGCCAATTGTCAAGCGATTCGCAGCTTGGGGATGGATCGTTTGGTATCCGTGGTACAAAGCGAAGAAGTGGACATCGTGGTGGCTGCCATCGTCGGGATTGCAGGCCTAGAAACAGCCTTGGCGGCCGCGCTGGCAGGAAAGCGGCTGGCCTTGGCCAACAAAGAATCGTTGGTGGTTTCCGGTTCGCTCATGATGGAAGCTGCGCGTGCGAGCGGCTCCGAAATCTTGCCCGTTGATAGCGAGCACAGTGCCATCTTTCAATGCTTGCAAGCGGGCCGAGGCAAGTCGGAAGTCAAACGCATTGTCCTGACGGCCAGCGGAGGCCCCCTCCGCGACTGGCCAATCGATCGACTCTCCTCGGCGACGATCGACGATGCTTTGTCGCACCCTACATGGCAGATGGGCCGCAAGATCACCGTGGATTCGGCGACGATGATGAACAAGGCGCTCGAGGTGATTGAGGCCAAGTGGTTATTTGACCTCGATCCCGATCAAATTTTGGTGGTCGTACACCCTCAATCTATCATCCACTCCATGGTAGAATTCACCGACGGATCGGTGATTGGGCAGATGAGCCCACCCGACATGCGGTTGCCGATCCAATATGCTCTAACGTATCCCAATCGGCAAGTTTGCCCCAGTCCGTTGATGGATTGGACTCAAACGATGCGACTAGATTGGAAACCCGCCGACTTAGAACGCTATCCGGCATTGCAACTTGGCTTCGAAGTTGCAAAAAAGGGAGGCACGACGGGAGCGGTGCTGAACGCAGCCAACGAAGCGGCCGTAGAGCTTTTCCTTAACGGTAAAATTAAACTTACAGAAATTGCGACCATTTGTCGTCAAGTTCTCAATCATCATCATTTTTCTCCGTCACCCACCCTTTCCGAGCTATTGTCTTTGGATCGATGGGGGCGCAAAGAAGTTCAACGATGGGTTACATCAGAATGCTAGATTTCCTTTCCATGCAAGATATTTCCGTTCACGCGATGATGCTATTCGATCACGTGCCTGCAGTGTTTGCAGCCGATGCGAGCTTGGTGCAGCAATGGGGCACGCGACTTTACAACATTTTGCTGGTCGCAATGGGTCTGGGTTTTGTCATCTTTGTGCATGAGCTTGGACACTTTTTGGCGGCCAAAGCCTTCGGGGTCAAATGCGAAAAGTTTTATATTGGTTTTGATGTTCCCATCAAAATCGGACCGATTCGATTGCCATCCAAACTGGTTCATTTCCAGTGGGGTGAGACCGAGTATGGGATCGGGGCGATACCGTTGGGCGGCTATGTCAAGATGTTGGGACAAGAAGACGATCCCCGCCGGGCCGAAGAAGAACTCAAACGTATCCGCAAAGAGAATCCCGATGCGACCGCCGACGATCCCACTCGCGTCCAATTGGACCCGCGTTCATTCCCTGCCAAAAGCGTAGGTGCAAGAATGGTTATCATTAGCGCCGGAGTCGTGATGAATTTGATCTTCGGCGTGTTGATGGCCGCTTGGGCTTTTCATTCCGGAGTCGACTATGATCCCGCGGTGATTGGGGAAGTACTGCCGGGCGACCCTGCTTGGAAAAACGGAATCGAGCCCGGCGACAAAGTCGTGCAAGTGGACAGTGTGGTCGAGCAAGAGCTGTCCTTTCGAGATATGTTCATGTCCGTCCTCTTTCACGGATTGCGCGATCCGAAAAAGGAAGTGGAGTTGGGGCTGGACCGGCAGGGCACAAGGATCGTTAAGAAGTTCGTTGGAACCACTTCGCACTCCGATCCTAAGAAAGGGATCCAGCATCTTACACTCGGGCTTCGAAACGCCGCGACGACCGCCATCAGCACGGAATCCCCAATTTCCAAACCGCTGCAGTTCGGCTTCAACGATGCATCTCGCCTGATACCCAAACTGCAAAAATCCGACATCATTGTCGGTGTCGATGGGGAATTGCTCCCGGTCTCGATCCACGGTACGGATCCGTTGGAATATGAGTTGAACGAAAAGATGCACCCGAGACTCAACGAAACATTGACCCTCCAAGTAAAGCGAGACGGGAAGACCGTCGATGTCGATTGGCCCCCCGTTCCCATGAAGAGTTTTGGGCTGCGATTCAAGACAGGGCCGGTGGTAGCGGTCCTTCCCGAATCCCCGGCGGCGTTGGCAGGAGTTGTCGAGGGGGACGAATTGGTGGAGGTCAATGGCAAGCCCATTGCGGATGCGTTCACCTTGCCGCTCCTGGTTGCTGCCATGCATGGCCAGTCCGTTTCGTTGAAGCTCATGCATGCCGACAAAACGCCCTTTGCGTTGGAATGGAAAGTGCCCGATCATTTTGTTGTCAGCAGCAGCGAGGGCTCGCTCGCACCCACCGGCTTCGAATTGGCTGGCTCAGGTTTGGTTTACTCGCCTTCGAATGTCATCAGCGGGGTGGAGCCCACGTCGATGGCGGCCAAGAGTGGGCTAGGGGCAGGCGATGCGATCAAGCAGTTTCGGTTCGATGGCAGTGGCAAAGAAGACACCGAATACATGAGCAAGGTCTTTGTTTCGGGTACCAAAGCGTTGCAAGAAGAAATCCCATTGGACAAAAGCCGGAACATTCATTATTTCCACAACCTTGCTCAATCGTTTCGCACGGGAATGCCTGTAGACGTCAGCTACGAACGCGATGGAAAAGTGGCAAAGACACGGCTCGATATCTTTACCGAATCGGAATGGTTCTGGCCGGAACGCGGTGTTCTCTTTACGCCACTCCAGTTCACGCACAGCGCCCCCACGCTGGGTGCTGCCATGATGATGGGCGTCGGCGAAATTCGTCGGCGCATGGGGAACGTACTGGAGTTCCTCGAGCTCTTGGTCAAAGGTCGAATGCCCTTCAAAGTGGTGGGTGGACCAGGAATGATCGCAGTCGAGGCGACCGATGCAGCCTCCAAAGGGATCTCGCCCCTGCTGATGTTTTTGACCATGCTGAGTGCAAATTTGGCGATCATCAACTTTTTGCCAATCCCTGCATTGGATGGGGGGCATATGATGTTTTTGACCGCTGAAGCAGTCCGAGGCAAGCCGGTCGATGAAGCTTGGCAGATGCGTCTGACCATGATGGGTGTGCTGGGACTGCTCTGTTTGATGGGCGCGGTCATCATCAATGATACGGTCAATCTCACTCGCATGTTCGGCGGCTGATCTCCGTGCGGTATGGGCGAAGTTGATCGTTTGGCAACAGCGAGTGGCGTTGGATGAAAAACAATCGGATTTAACGTGCGGCTGCATCGGAATGCGATCGCCGCTCCGCTAAAATGAGCCCCGGCCCGCATTGTTCCCACCACCCACATTCCCACCTGAGTATCCCATGGCACCTCAAAGCAATCCTGCCGAAAGCACTGCTGCAGAAATCGCCAGCGATAAAAAGTGCCGCGATAAAAAGAGTTCCGCGCACCTCACTCGCCGGCACTTTGCAACCACCTCTGCGGTGGTTGCCGGCGGGACCGTCGCAGCATCCATGGCCAGCTCTTGGGTGCCAAAGACTTTTGGGGCTCCTCCCGTGGGTATCTATTCGGGTGGCGAAGATGTGATCAAGGTGGGATTGATCGGTTGTGGAGGGCGTGGAACGGGAGCGGCAACGCAGGCGCTCATGGCGGACAGCCAAGTCCAACTTGTTGCAATGGCCGACGTTTTCGAAGATCGGCTTCAGCAGAGCCTTAAGAGCCTCACCAAGACCGAGGGGATTCAGGCGAAAATCGATGTGCCACCGGACCGCCAGTTTGTGGGCTTTGACGCTTATAAACAGTTGCTGGCCTGCGGCGTGGACGTCGTGCTTTTGACCACTCCGCCTCATTTTAGACCGATGCATTTGCAAGCTTCGATCGAGGCGGGCAAGCATGTCTTTGCAGAGAAGCCGTGCGCCGTGGATGCTCCTGGGGTCCATTCGGTATTGCGTAGCTGTGCGGAAGCAAAAAGGAAAAACTTGGCGGTTGTTTCCGGCCTCTGTTTGCGATACCACTATCCCTATCGAGCCGCCGTCAGTCGCATTCAAGAGGGTGCCATTGGGGAAGTTCAAGCGATGCTCGCCAACGATTATCGCGGTCCCATTTGGGTCAAACCGCGCCAACCCGATTGGAGCGACATGTATTGGCAAATGCAGAACTGGTACTACTTCACTTGGCTCTCTGGCGATTTCAATGTCGAGCAACACGTCCACAATCTAGATTTGTGTGCTTGGGTTATGGGAGATCAGTATCCTGTAAAGGCGATCGGAATGGGCGGACGGGAGGTTCGAAAAGGGCCCGAGTACGGAAACATCTTTGATCACCACAGCGTTGTTTATGAGTATGCCAATGGGGCTAGGCTGATCAGCAATACACGGCAAATAGAAGGCTGCAAGTCGGATATCAGTGTGAATGTTTTGGGATCCAAAGGTGCCGCGCATTTGACAGAGCGACGCAACGGCGTGCGAATCAAGTCCGACCAGGAATGGACCTACCGCGGAGAAGAAAAGAACCTATACCAGGTGGAGCACGACGAGCTCTTTGCAAGTATCCGAGCTGGCAAACCCATCAACAATGGCGAGTACATGGCGAAAAGTACGCTGTTGGCCATCATGGGGCGAATGGCAACGTACACGGGGCAAGAAGTCACATGGGATATGGCTTGGAATTCGAAAGAAGACCTAAGCCCGCCACGCTATGAATGGGGCGATTTGGCGACGCCCGAAATTGCGATTCCCGGTGTGACAAGGGTAACCTGATGCATCCTCAGTACGCTTCGCGTCGCAGGTTCTTAACCGTTGCATCGAGTTCGCTGTTGGCCCTTTCCGGACAGCCTGCATTCGGACGTGATTGGCTCGTGGCGGAAAGAAGACCGACACTATTTCAGCACGCTTGCATGACCTTGCCGTATAGCAATTTTCCCTTGCAACGGGCTCTGCAAGGAATCAAGTCAGCCGGCTTTGAGCACGTTGCGTGGGGAGTGAAGCATCGCGAAAGCAACGGCGAACAAGTTCCCGTGATGGCCGAAGACGCTCCGGCAGATCGCGCCAAAGATCTCGGAGCGCGGTGCCGTGATCTTGGCCTTCAGCCCGTGATGATGTTTTCGACAATCTATCCAGAACACCCCGCTGGCTTGAAGGTCTTGACGCATCGTTTGAAACAAGCGTCCGCGGCCGGTATTGGCCAAGTGCTTACCTTTGGTCATACGGTGGGCGGCAACCGTTCCCTTTGGATCGAACGATTCAAGCAACTGGGACCTATTGCTCGAGACCAAAACGTGGTGCTCGTCGTGAAACAGCATGGCGGTACCACTGGCACCGGGGAAGCTTGTGCGGAGATCATTCGAGAAGTGAACGATCCCAATGTTTGGATCAACTATGACGCTGGGAACGTGATGGATTACTTGGACGTCGATCCCATTCCCGATGTGCGCCGATGCGTTGCGGAGATCCGCAGTTTTTGCATAAAAGACCATCGCAATTGGCCAAAGGACCAAGATTGCGGGCCGGGATTCGGGGAGATCGACCACTATCGACTTTTGGAACCGGTCGCCTTCACGGGTCGGCCGATGCCGCTGGCGTACGAAAACATTTTGGCGCCCCTTTTGAAGCCGCCTGTAATTGCAGAGGAGTTGGATACGCTTGCACGCCGTGCACGTACTTTCGTGGAAACCGTCATCCAAGGCATCCAGCAGCCCGAGTAGGCTAGCATTGCTGCATTACCGATCTAGTTGGGCGAAGTCGCTTTCGGCAAAAGCGACCTACGGCTGCGTGGGATTTGCTGGAATTATTGGATCGGCCTGCGCTGTCGCTTCGATCTGCAACTTCGCGACGATCGTTTCGACCGGTACTCAGGCGTGGGTGCACTAAGTCGATCGCCCCCATTCCTGTTTGCTAATCGCTAGCTATGGCCTAAATTTCGGATGGCTTCTCTTTTATATGCAGCGTCCATCCCTCGCGGTCATTGACAATCAACAGGAATATCTCCAAATGAGTTTGGCTTCTTCGCTTCCTTCCACCCAACCCATCGCCGACGTTCCGTTCGTAGATCGACGTCAACAGTCGGAAAAAGCAGAAGGCGGGGAGCGAAGGCAGTTCGGGAATTCCTACCACAATCTTTCCGCCGAGGGGAAAAAGCTGGCCGAAGCGATCGACAACTACAAGATTGAACACCACCGGCGATACATTACAACCGACGAACTCTTAGGAGTGATTGGGAAATTAGGCTATCGGCGCGACGCTTAAGGCGAGCGGCAGGATCATCACTACCGTAGGATGGGACCATTGTCCCGTCCGTTTGTTCGTTCGGGCCGTTTGTTCGTTCGGGACAATGTTCCCAAACGACGCTGCGGATCCCAGAGTTCTTTCTCAATCAATTGATTCCGGCATTTGATTCCGGATCAGGGGAACTCGTGGCATTTCCACTCCCCAAGCGAACCGAATCCATTATAATCCTGTCTGAATTTTTTGGACCGAGCGTCATTTCCCAAGCATTGGCCGCTGGGGCCGCTCCATTCGACATCCACTCCTTACTGTTTCCTTCCATGTCTATCAACAGCGTTCACTTCACGCGAGTGATTATTATCCCCTACCGCGACTAGGCCTCGGGGATCCTGAATGTGCTTTGGCACCCATGGATTGCAACTCAAAACCCCTGAAGCCGAAACGTGGGCTTCAGGGGTTTTTTCGTTATTTAGACGCTTCCTTCCGCGAATCCATAGACTATGACAACTCGATCGATACACACCTACGACACGACCTTGCGGGACGGCACGCAAGGCGAAGGAGTTAGCCTTTCGCTTCAGGACAAACTGAATATCGCGGTTCGACTTGCGGAAATGGGGATCGATATGATTGAGGGAGGGTACCCTCTTTCGAACGAAAAAGACACGATGTTTTTTCAAAAGGTCCGTTCTTTGCCGATGGGCCAAAGTCAGATTTGCGCTTTTGGAATGACCCGCAGACGAGGCGTCTTGGTCCAAGATGATCCGGGCATGAAGGCACTGGTCGCGGCCCAAACACCGGCCATCACGGTGGTTGGGAAATCTTGGGACTTCCATGCGATCAATGTTTTGGGGGTGTCGTTGCAAGAAAATCTCGACATGATTGGAGAAAGCGTAGCCTTCCTCGCGAATCACGCGCAAGTGGTCTACGACGCAGAACATTTTTTTGACGGCTACAAAGCCAACCGCGAGTACGCGTTGCAGGCCATTCAAGCCGCCGCATCTGCAGGTGCCAAGTGGGTCGTGTTTTGCGACACCAATGGAGGGACATTGCCCGAAGAGGTTGCCGCCATTGTTACCGACGCTCGCAAAGCGCTCTCTGGTACGGACGTTCGGTTTGGAATCCATTGCCATAACGATGGCGACTTGGCGACTGCAAACTCTTTGTCTGCCATCGACGCGGGGTGCGAACAAGTGCAAGGGACGATCAACGGGATCGGCGAGCGATGTGGCAATGCGGACCTCGTTACGGTACTTGCAAAT
>JANODW010000679.1:0-3608 GCA_031412875.1 Pirellula sp.
CCTATTCCTTTGACGATGCAGCCAACAACCAAGTTCTCTATATCGATGGGGTGGCGGTCGCTACGAGTACTGCGACCGTATCCATTGCATACGATGCGCATCCACTGCTGATTGGTCGTTAGTTTGACTATGAACGACTGCAGTATACGTTCCCGGGCTCGATGGACGAGGTTCGGGTTTGGGGCATCGCTCGTAAACCGGACGATATTCGCCGCGACTTTATGCGTACGTTATCGGGGGACGAAGCGGGGTTGATTGCTTACTATCAATTCGACGAAGGATCGCCGGGCCAAGCCTTGGATTCCAGCGTCAACCAATTGCATGCGACGATTCCAGGAAACGGACCAACCTACACCTCGCCAAGCGTGCCGGTCGTACGCCCCGTTTCGCCCCCAAGCGATTTAATAAGTTGGTGGACAGGTGACGGCTATGCCAACGATATCGTTGCTAGTAACAACGGAGCACTTCGCAACGGAGCAGGGTTCGCGCCAGGGATCGTCGGCTTGGGCTTCTCATTGGATGGCCAAAACGACGTGGTCCAAATTCCCGATGCGGCCGACGGGAGCCTCGATGTGACAGGAGATTTGTCCATCCAAGCTTGGATCAACCCCACAGGGATTGCGGGAGATCAGAGGACGATCGTTCAGAAGCGACCGTTGACCGGCAACCTGGACGTGGCCTACGGATTCTTTTTAGAGGCAGATGGACGGTTGGCCTTTACGTCTCGCATGAATGGCGGCGACTTTCGTATCGCATATTCCAACACAACCGTTTCTACAAACGAATGGACGCATGTCGCTGTGACCCTGAGCGACCGAACGATTCAGTTCTATGTCAACGGAGTGCTCGACGTAGCACGACAATATCCTTTTTTGCGTCCCGCAACGAACGGACCATTGACCATTGGTTCGACCATCGTCAATGGTGCCAGCCAGCACGGCTTCCAAGGAAGTATTGACGAGGTACAACTCGTCGATCGAGCGCTTACCGGAAACGAAGTCCGATCCGTTTTTCAGGCAGATCAAGCGGGGCAAATCAAACCGACCTTGTTCGACTCGACGAGCGACTTTTCGTTGCACTCCAATCCGAACGGTGCATGGTCTTATGGGTATTCCACGTCGCAAGATCCCACGTTTGCTCGTAGTTCCATGAAGTTTGACGACGGGCAAGTTTTGGCATGGCGAGAAACGGTAAATGGTCCTTATATCGTACGGCCTAGAAACCGCGTAACGCAAAGTTACTATTCCATTTCCAATCCGCCCCCGGATGTGATGAACTTGGACCCAAGTTTGGACGGACGCAACAGCGTGGTGCAATGGACCGCGCCCGCGACAGGAACTTACCGGATCAATGGCCGTTTCGAAGCCGTCGATTCGGCGACGACGGACGTTACGATCTTGCTCAACAGCGATGCTGCTGCACCTCTCCTTTCTGGCGCTATCAACGGGCTGGGCAGTCAAGTTCCCTTTGGGTTTCGGCGATCTTTTTCAGCGGGGGACCGGCTTCAGTTTACCGTCAATTCACGCGGGAACGTTTACTACGATGGGACTGGGATGTCTGCTACGATCGTCATGCAAGGCACCGGGGCGGACGACGGGCCCCCGAGGTTCGCTGGCAGCATTGCTACCACCACCGTTACCTACGATCCCGTGTTTAGCCAAACGACTAGCGTGGTGGATGAGCTCGGTCGAAAAACGGTTCAAGCCATCGATGCGACAAACGGTAATGTGACCTCGGTGACTAGCATCGTAGGGGCACTCGGCGGCGCAGACGATATTACCAGCCAGTTTTCCTATACAGCGTCGGGGCTGCTGGAGAGCGTGACAGATCCGCTAGGACGAGTTACCAAGCATAGTTATGATGCATTCGGTCGACTATCGAGAATACAGCGGGCCTACAATACGCCTTCTGAAACGAGTCGGTATTTCGAACATGATTCAGCCGGTCGCATGACCGCTTCGATAGACGAAAATGGACACCGTTCTCGATTTAGCTACGACGCCATGAATCGACTGCGGTCCGCAACGTTGCCGGATGGTAGCGTGTCTAGTTTTACCTACGACACTCGAGGAAATTTGATTCGTGCCACGGATCCTATGGGGCATTTCGAACAACAAACCGTGGATTCATTGGATCGGCCCACCAAACGGACAGACGCAGGTGGAAACGCGACGCTCTATAAATACGATCTGGCTGGAAATTTAACAAGCGTGACGGATCCATTGAATCATGTTGTTCGCACAAGCTACGACGTTCGCAGTCGGCCGATTGCGACTACGGATGCGACCGGTGCAGTGACACGTTTTCGCTACGACGCCAAGAACCAACTTGTGTCGTTGCAGGATGCGCGCGGAAACAAAACCAGTTACGCCTACGATACCAGGGGAAACGTCACACAACGCACCGATCCCACGGGCAAGATCGCTTCGACGGTTTACGACCAAGCGCAACAGCTTATTGAACAGAAAGATCGCTTGGGCCGAGTGACCCAGTTTGTGTACAACGATCTGGGTGAGTTAACCACAGAGACTTGGCTGAATCCAGACACATCGCTTGCCAATACCATTCAATACTCCCACAACGCGGTGGGCCTAGTGATGCAAGCGAACGACGCATTCAGTTCGGTCGCTTATACTCGCAATGCATTGGATCGAATAGAGCGAGAGCAAACCGCTGGTCCGAACGGCATTCCCACTTCGCAATTGGCGTTCACCTATGACGCGGTTGGCAATATTTTAACGCAAAGCGACACGATTCTCGGCGTCGCCGGCCCAACCCGCTCCGCCGTTTTCGACAGTCTCAGTCGAGTGACGCAGTTGATTCAAGCGGGCACTGGAATCGCCACCAAGCTTGTCAACTTTGCTTACAACGCTTTGGGACAAACGACTTCGCTATCTCGCTTTGCCGATAGCGGTGGCCAGCAACCTGTTTTCGTCTCCGCGTATTCCTACGATTCACTCAGTCGTTTGACCGAAATCGCACATCGCAATGCGGCGAATTCCGCGTTGGCTTCGTTCCGTTACCAGTACGACTCAGTGGGGCGACTCACTCAAATGGGGGACATCGACGGAACCACTAACTATTCCTACAACAGCCGCGACGAGCTGACCCGCGCGCTCCATGCAGACCCAAGTATTCCCGATGAAGCTTATGCTTATGACGCAACCGGCAATCGGTATTCGTCCCATTTGCATGGTGCCAATTATACAATAGGCAATAGGAACACCGGCATTGCCGATGCGAATCGTTTGACTAGCGATGGCAAGTTTCATTATACGTACGATGCCAATGGCAACTTGGTCAAACGGACCGAAAGCGTCTCCGGCAAGACCCGAGAGTTTGTATGGGATCATCGCAATCGCCTCGTAGAAGTTGCCGATCGTACGACGGCTAGCGGACCGATTACGCAGTTGATGAAATACACTTATGATCTTCAAAATCGCCGCATCGCAATGCAGGTGGATGCGACTCCAGACGATGCGAAGGACGGTATGGTCACTTTCTTTGTCTATGCAGGGGACGATGTCATCGCAGAGTGGGCAGACCCGGATGGCAGCGGCCCGATGCCGGGCGGAATCGCCATGCGATATCTTCATGGCCCAGCGGTC
>JANODW010000680.1:0-8423 GCA_031412875.1 Pirellula sp.
CGTTTATCCTCCCAAGTGATTGAGCACTTGCAGAACGCCGTTGAGGTGGGCCATGCGTGGGCCGTAACGATCTAAGAATTCAGCGAATACATATTCGCTATCGGTGAGGGCCTCCTTGGAGTCTTCGACTTCATCCGCCAAGGTTTGCAGGAACTCGGTCTGTACATTGGACAGTGTCTCGAGCGCTTGCTTGCAGGAGCGAACCAGTTTGGGGTGGGCGTTTCGCCATTGGGTCAGTTCGTTTTGACGTTGCGAATTTGCTTGATTGCTAGCTTGAAGCACTTGCTTGTTGACTTGCAAGATTTGGTCTAGCAATTGATTCTGTTTTTGCTGAGATTCGATGAGTTGGCGAGTTAACGCAACCAGAGCAGCGCCGACCTCTGCGGGACGTGGCGGGGCATTGGATGCGGAGTCGGCCGACACATCAATGCTAAAGACCGGGGAATATTGAGCTGGGTCGTGGGCCATAGTGATTGCGCAATCTGTTCAACAAGGGTGTAATGTAACCGGCTGAATCATTTCAGATTTTCTCAAGTACCATCAAGGACGTTTAGTATAGTCGCTCCGCCAACCAAAAGTCGAGCATCTTGATTTCCCTTTTGTAAACTTTGCGGATTGAATGGGATATATGCATTGCTCCGAATGTTGGGCGAAAGAGGGTCGCACTGAACGAATCGGAACGGGATAGTCGAAGCTACCGGAGCCATTCGAGCTTATCGTTTGGCGCAGCCTTATCAGATCTCAGATGAAAGCTGGCATGGAAGCAAATAGACACAACAAGATGGTCACCCTTGGTTTTGTAACCGTTCGCCACCATCCCTCGCATGGCTATTTCGGAGGCTACCTCATGGTCAATAGCCTTGCTCGCCCTCTGGAATTTCACTGCACGCTGCCGGTCCAGCCGACGCGTGCGCAGCAGATTCTCTATGGCAGCACGTTGAGTGAATTCGTCTGTGGAGAACAAATCGCTCGCGCTTTGGTTTCCAAAGCCAAGGGGACGCCGCAGATATTGCTGGCCGACACGCTCGCGGTTCTTACCTTGAGGCATATGCAGTCCATCCCGATGGTTGCCATTGATTTTGGAGGGGACGCTGAATCGAGCTTAGCACGTCCCGATTCGCAGCGGACCGATTACCATCGCTTCAAAGCGTTTGGACATCAGTTCAGTGTTTTGCCGGAGTTCGCCAACGACAGCGTGGCGTTCAAAGCACTTTTCGAATCGGACCAATCGCCGCTCGATTTGCTTGAACCCTTTGGACGGATTGAAGAAGCCCTTATGGAAGCGCACCCTGCAACCAAAGCAGCATGATGTCCACACCCATTGAAACCCTCGCATGCGTTGACCAAGCATGGTTCTCAAGCGACTTGAAAATCGCATTCGCGTCTCAAACGTCCTTGGCGCCGATGGACGAGCTTGCGATCCCGTTCTCGCAAAGCAGCCTGTTTGAATCCATTGCATTCGATCCGCTCAAAGTCTTGCCGATTCAGTTGTCGCAGACCTTGCCTCGCACGATTGGTTTCGCGTTCCCAGATTCTCCGCAATGGACGGCGCCCGAGCCCAAGGTCTCGCCCGCGATCAAAAAGACAAATGATTCGGACGACCCCATCGATAAGAAAGGGGACGCCTCCGAGGAAGAGTCGGACCCGCTCAAGGCGAGGAAGAAGCCGACTCGCATGCGCCCGCCGGGCGACTTGGTTCGGCTTGAGGATCGCTTGTACTATGTTTTGCAGCCCCCGTTGGAAACCATCATCCAATCGGCCAAGCTGACATTTCCCTTCCAACCGTTTCCTTATCAAATGGAGGGGATCGCGTTCTTGTTTCCCCGCGACGCTGCGATCTTGGCCGACGAGATGGGCCTTGGCAAGACGATGCAAGCGATCACCGCAATTCGCATGCTCTTGCTATCGAGTGAACTTTCAAGCGTCCTGCTGATCTGTCCCAAGCCGCTAGTGACCAATTGGATGAAAGAGTTTCGCCAATGGGCTCCCGAAATCCCGCTTGCAATCATCGAAGGGGACTCGGCCAAACGGAACTGGATTTGGACCAACCCGCAAGCGCCCGTTAAGATTGCGAACTACGAATTGCTGATGCGCGATCGCGATGTTTTTGAAGACAATGCGCTCCACTTCGATTTGGTGGTGCTCGATGAAGCGCAGCGCATCAAAAATCGCAACAGCACCACCAGCGAAATCGTCCGCTCCATTCCACGGACCCGATCGTGGGCGTTGACGGGAACGCCGATCGAAAACTCCGTAGAAGACTTAGTCAGCATCTTTGAATTCCTGTCGCCAGGGTACCTGCGAGATGACATGCATTTGAAATCGCTCGGGAGCGCGACTCGCGACTACATTCTCCGGCGCACCAAAGACAAAGTGTTGACCGATATGCCTCCCAAACTTTTCCGTCCAGCCGAATTGGAACTTACCGGCGAACAGCGTGCCAGTTACAAAGCAGCCGAAGAAGACGGCATCGTGCAGTTGTCTGAAATGGGTGAGTCGGTGACCATCCACCATGTATTCGAACTCGTTTTGCGACTCAAGCAAATCTGTAATTTCGATCCCGCAACCGGGGCGAGCGCCAAGCTCGAACGGCTCGAAGCGGACTTGGAAGAAATTGCCGCCAGCGGGCAAAAAGCCATCATCTTCAGTCAATGGGTCAGCACCCTGGAAGTGCTCGGAGAACGCTTGGCCAAGTACAAGCCTCTCTATTACCACGGAGGGGTGGCCTCCAACAAACGCGATGGTGTGATCGATCAATTCAAAAACGACCCCAAGAACAAAATCATCCTAATGAGTTATGGCGCAGGAGCGGTGGGACTCAATTTGCAATTTTGTCATTATGTCTTTTTGTTTGATCGTTGGTGGAACCCTGCCGTGGAGGATCAAGCCATCAATCGCGCGCACCGCTTGGGTGTCAAACAACCGGTGACGGTAACGCGAATGATGTCCCTCGAAACCATCGAACAAAGGATTCACGATGTCCTCGAGGAAAAGCGAGAGCTCTTTAACAATTTGTTTTCGGAGACGGGAACACCTCAAAACCTAGGCCTCAACCAAAAAGAGATTTTCGGCCTGTTCGGTTTGCATGTCCCCAAGTACATGCCCAAAGCGGCGTAAGCAGCCGATCGCAACTCAACGCGACTGAGGCTGCCAGGTTCGCGAAGCAAAGTCTAGAAAAATGGGCCAATTGGGACCGTCGATATGGCCGCCCGCATGCTGTCGAAATGCGATCTCTCCCTCAACGAGCGATGTTTCGGTGGCAGGAAATTCGGTCGTCCCCAAGCCCTTCTTGCCGAACAACGCGTACACCGGGGCCGCACCTACGCCCGCAAGAAAAGTTCCCTTGGCATCCACCCAACCGTCTCCCGCCGCACCCGCGCTTAAAAAAATGGGACGCGGTGCACACAAGGCGACAAGCTCATGAGAATCGACCGGCAAGTCGCCCCAATTGAGAGGCCCCGCATACTTGAGATAGTTGCCCGCCATCCAATGGTATTCACTGGTCGCACATACATTTTCGATGATCTCACCGTAATCGCGACGATGGAGTTTCGCACCGCCGGCGCCGGAGGAACTGATGTACCCTGTCGAGATGCGAGGATCGTATGCCATCGCCACGATGGAAGCTTTCCCGTACCGCGAATGACCTTGGACGGCGACCCGTTTGGCATCCACCTGCGGATCGGACTCAAGGTAGTCCATCGCTCGGCTCGCACCCCAAGCCCAGGCGCGGAGCGCTCCCCAATCGTCCGGCTTGCGCGCGTTGCCTTTGTTGCATAAGCCGATGATGCCAGCGGTTAGACCGGCTCCATTGTCGGCTTGAATACTATTGGGTACGAGGATGGCATATCCCCATCCCCGCGCGAGTACCTGCTTCTGCCAAGGGTTCGGTGGCTGAGGGCGATTGCCGGCGGGAGCTGTCCCTGGGCGGCCAAAGCCCGCAAATCCAAATTGCATCACCACCGGTACGGGAGACTTGGCGTCTGCCGGCAACGTGAGTGTCAACTGGATCTCCACCTGTATGTCAGGATACGTCTGATTGTCGACGCGGCCCACAAGCTTCTTGGTCAGGACCTTGGTCTCGTATTGCTCGGACTCTTCACTGCTGGTTACTTCCCACTTCACAGCAGGGGTCTCCTTCGGCACGCGACCATACACTTCGCGGTCGAAATGCTCCACGATCTCCTTGCGTCTCAAGGCCTGCCATTCTTCTGCCGTAGCAATCGACTTGCCGTTATTGAGTTTCAAGGGATCGGGGAGTTCAGGGAAAGGATTCGCTTTGGACTCGTCGTAGTTGGCTGCGTTGGGCGCTTGAGGATTGCTCCCGTTCTTGCCAGGCCGCAATGATTTGATTTCGAGCAGGTCCATCATTTTTTGGCGATCGGCCTGCGATGCCGCTTGCAACGCCGCCATGTCCGGACGCCCCGGCCCTTGTGCGGTTGCGATCGAAGAAAGTAGGAAAGCGAAAAGAATGCAGCAGCGCGTTTGCAATGCAATGCCGGATACCCGGGTGTTCATAAGAATGGCCGTCCCAAAATTGGAGAAGAAGGGGAATTGCTGATATCGGTTCATCATAGCGAAACTATGCAGCGGTTCGCTTTCGCTGCTTGCGAAAAGGCTGCGTTCAAACATTCAAGCATCCGTCGACGACATGCTCCATTCGCCGGATGCTTTCAAAGACTTGGAAAGCACCCGAGGAACGCTTTTTCTTTGTACAATCGAGAATCGGGAGGGTTCCATCTCCGGGACCAAAACGTTCGTCCGACGCAGGCAGGATTTTATGATTCGATCGACAACTTTGTGTTTGGTGCTTTGCATGTTTTCGGCAGGCTATGCCCAGATTGCAGCGGCGGATCGATTTGATGTGGTCGTTTATGGTGGGACCAGCGGTGGCGTGATCGCTGCAGTCCAGTGCGCGAGGATGGGAAAGACGGTTGTACTGATCGAGCCGACTCGATTCCTTGGAGGGCTGACGACCGGAGGGCTTGGGGCGACCGACATCGGAAACAAACGTGCGATTGGGGGGCTCTCACGAGAGTTTTATCAACGTATCCACGGGTACTATCTCGACTCCCAAAAATGGAAATACGAGACGCGAGACGCGTATTTTAAAAACCGGGTCAAGAACGAAGATACGATGTGGACGTTCGAGCCTAGCGCTGCCAGCCACGTCTTTCAAGAGATGATCGAGGAATCCAAAGTGCCTGTCGTCTACGGCGAACGGCTCGACCTCAAGAATGGCGTCGCGAAACGCGCATCCAAGATTGCAAAAATCACAATGGAGAGCGGCCGAGCGTTCGAAGCCAGTGTGTTTATCGATGCGACCTACGAAGGGGACCTCATGGCGATGGCAGGTGTCCGCTACCACGTGGGACGTGAGTCCAACCAAACCTATGGAGAGACCATCAACGGCCTCCAACTCAAAGGGACCATCCACCACCAATTCACCAAACAAGTGGATCCCTTTATGAAGCCCGGCGACCCGACCAGCGGACTCTTGCCCGGTGTGACTCCCATGCCGCAAGGCAGCGACGGAGATGGAGACCACCGCATACAAGCGTACAACTTTCGACTCTGCACCACGGATCATCCCGAAAATCGCCGACCCTGGCCCAAGCCGGAGGGCTACGATGAAATCCGCTTCGAACTGTTATTGAGGAATTTCGAGGCTGGCGACAAACGGATCCCGTGGCACCCTCTTTGGATGCCCAATCGAAAAACCGACACCAACAATAACTTCGCTTTTAGCACCGACAACATCGGGATGAACTACGAGTACCCCGATGGCGATTACGCGACTCGCGAAAGAATTTGGAAAGAGCATGAACTGTACACCCAAGGACTCATGTGGACTTTGGCTAACCATCCACGGGTTCCCGAGGAGGTCCGTCGCGAGTTCCAACGCATTGGGCTTACCAAAGATGAATTCGTAGACAATGGCAATTGGCCACGCCAACTCTATGTCCGAGAAGCGCGTCGGATGGTGACAGAATATGTCATGAGCGAAAGGAATTGCAAACGACTCGAAGTGGTCCAAGACAGTGTTGGCATGGGAGCCTACAACATGGACAGTCATAACACACAGAGATATGTCACCTCGGATGGATACGCAAGAAACGAAGGGGATATTCAAATCGGCACAAAGCCGTACCCCATCAGCTACCGAAGCATTCGTCCACGCTCGGAGGAGTGCACCAATCTATTGGTTCCCGTCTGCCTTGCTGCCAGCCATATCGCATACGGCAGCATTCGGATGGAACCGGTTTTTATGGTGCTCGGCCAAAGCGCTGGGACGGCAGCCGTGCACTCTATCGCAGAAAACTGCGACGTTCAGGGCATCAATGCGGCCCGATTCCGCAGCCAACTTCTCAAGGACCAACAAATACTGGATTTTGAATAAATGCGTTGCATCCGCGGAACAACTAGTCCTCAAGAGGGGGTTGCTTCGCGCCAACTGGTCGCAAAATCCCGTATTTCTGGATTTTTAGCCGACAAATCGATTGAGAAAAGATCGGACATAGGGAATACTAATGACGGACGGCGCGGTTTCAAGGAACGGCGTGCAAAACGGACACACACCACGCTCACACAATAATTATTTTTTTAGTTCTATTTACTTGTTTTGAGAGGTCGTGAAAAATGGGGAAAACATTCGCCCGTCGAATCCGTTCCGGATTCACGCTAGTCGAATTGTTGGTTGTTATTGCCATCATTGGTATTTTGGTTGGTTTGTTGTTGCCGGCAGTGCAAGCGGCTCGTGAAGCTGCTCGCCGAATGCAGTGCACAAATAACTTGAAGCAACTCGGATTGGCAGCTCACAACTTTGAGTCTGCGAACCGCAAGTTCCCTCCCGGATTCGTGGGGGAAATACCAGTGGCGGCAAGCCGCGACGATGTAAACAACACCTACATCGGCCACCTTGTCTTTTTGTTTCCTTACATGGAAGCAACCGCCGTTTACGATCTTTGGGCTAACAAGCGAGTTATCTCGGCAACGGCAAAGGGCGGTCCCTCTGTCCCAACAGCCGACGCTTGGCGATATGCTCGTTGGTTCAGCGGTTCGTTCCCAACCCAAAGTCTTTGGAATGAACATCAATATCGCTTGTCCACACTGCTTTGCCCATCGGATGACGCTTATGGGAACAGGACAGCCACAGCATCGGAACTTCGCCCAACGCCCACTGGAATTACGTTGAGTGGTTGGACCGAAGTCACTGCATTGGGACGCACCAATTATCTTGGAAGCGCCGGACAATTGGGAATCGGGATCGCTTCTCGCGAACCAAAGAAGGGCGTGTTCTTCAATCGTAGCGAGACCAAGATTGGCGCCATCACTGACGGTACTTCCAATACGTTCCTCTTCGGCGAAGTCACCGGCCACTACGATTACCCCAACAGGCCAAACGATCGACTCTGGTCGTTCTCCTGGAATGTTGGCCCTCAAGTAACCGAATGGCACCGTCCTGTTTACGGCTATCAAGGTCAAAAGCGATGGAACTTGTTCTCTAGCTTCCACACCGGCTTGATTAACTTCACTTCGGGTGATGGTTCCGTCCGAGGTGTTTCGATGTCGATCGATCCACAAGTTCTTATCGACGTTTCGTCGATGGCAGATGGTGTCGTGACTTCACTCGAGAACTAAACTAGGTTTCCAAAAGAGGAATTTATGAAGATTTTGTTTGTGTTTGCTCTGTTGTTAACGGGATTTGTGGCTGGCTGTGGTTCCAACGAGAACAAGGTAACGGCCCCTGAGAAATTCCTCGCTCCAACCACTCCGATGAGTTCTGGCTCGGCGGGCGGAAAGACAGATAGTGGCGAGGCAAAGACAGAGAAGTTCGTGCCCTAAAACTAGGTAACGACAACGAATGACAACGCGAACGCCCCTGGCATCCAGGGGCGTTTTTTTTATGGCTTAGAGCGTTCTTTCCCGCCTTATTCCGGCACGATGCGATTTTTCTCAAAATTGCTTTGACTAAAGCGTTGCTTCTATTTCGACGCTAATTAAAGTCTAAAGTGTGCTGGACGTTCCTCACCTAGCTCGGCTAACCCCGTATTGAAGTTAATGGGTCATCATGAAACAGACATTCCTGAGTGTTGTTGGCTTTTTTGCAGTCGCTTTGGGTTTACATAACCTTGCAGATGCCGCGATTATTGTGAGCTTTGTTCGAACGAGCGCTGCAAATTCAGTGAATGTCTCTTTAGATGTTTATGCGTCGGCCGATGCAGCCAGCATCTCGCATTTGGTCGGTGATTACGGGTTCACTGTCACACTCAGCAGTGCAGCAAGCAATATCGTGACAACACGCGTCCCCGCTACCAATAGCAGCACACAATGGGGTGGATTGGACAGCTCGACTTCCTTCGGTCTAACGTTCCGGGGCGGACTCAATTCGCAAGGAGTCACCGCGGACCCGTCCGGAATCA
>JANODW010000681.1:0-5155 GCA_031412875.1 Pirellula sp.
GAACAAAAGCAAATAGCGCTAACGGAAGTTAACCCCGATCGGCCAGTTCCGACGAGGACGATCGGAGGTGCCGGACAATGCCTTGCAATGGAAGCACAATGCCTTGCAATGGAAGCAAGGATATCGCAAAACACCGACGTCATGAACACCTGGATATCATGAGTGCCGCTCTATAGGGGGGCAAGGGGCCATTCAATTTCGGGGAAATATGAACAACAAACAATGGACCCACGTTGCCCTTGGCGGTTACTTAAGGCAGAATGACTTTGCCTTAAAACGAGCGGGAGGCTGAAACATACCAGCCGTAGTTTGGGACCATCGTCCCGAACTAACAACACGGACGGGACAATGGTCCCATCCTACGGTAGTAATGATCCCGCCGCTCGCCTATCAGGCTATCCCATCGGAAGTAGTATTCTTTTCTTTTATTGAAATGGTAATCAAATGACTCATCAAAAGAATTTTTGCAGGGCTGGTTTTACGCTGGTGGAGCTGCTGGTGGTAATTGCAATTATCGGCATACTGGTCGGGCTTTTGCTTCCGGCTGTTCAAGCCGCTCGCGAGGCAGCGAGACGGATGCAATGCAGCAATAACTTGAAGCAATTGGCGTTAGCGCTTCACAACTATGAATCAGCCAACAAGCGATTCCCCTGCGGGTTTTCCGATAATTTCAATACAGTGGTGGTCGGTCGAGACGGCGGATGGGCGTGGGCGTCGGGTGTGCTTCCGTTCATTGAACAAAACGCTTTGTTTGCAATGCTGGACACGCGAGTTGCGCCTTATGGTGCGGTTGGGACCGTATCCGATGCCGCTGGGATGAACAATCGAGCCACGGCGACCGTCCTGCCCGCGTTTCGATGCCCATCCGATATCGCACCGCCAACTGCACCGATCAACAACGGCAGTGCTGGCGGTACAGCAGCGATTGCCGTAACCAGTTACTGCGGCGTGATAGGCCCTCACGATGGGCAGTTGTGCGACATCAGTGCGACGCTAGTGGGAACTGGCCTGAGGAACACTGGACTCTTGGTGGTCAACGCAAATCGGAAATTTGGGGAAATTTCTGATGGAACATCGAATGTTTTTGCAATCGGGGAGGTCTCCTACAGGCCTCTAAATGCCGCGGGTAACGGTTCTATCCGGCAGTTTGTACTCGGTAGCGTACTTACCGGAGGCAATGTAAACTGCGCGAATCGTGGACCAAGCACCAACGGCGCACACCTTCATGTCAGATCGACTCGAAAGAAATTGAATGGCCCCTATGTTGGCGGGGACAAGCACTTAGCGTTTCATAGCTACCATTCAGGCGGTGCTAACTTCGCCATGTGCGATGGGTCGGTCCAATTCATCAGCGAAAATATTCAGCACACGAATACAGACTTTGTCGCCGGGGCCGCCCCAGTTTTTGGATTGTATCAACGTCTTGCTTCGATGAACGATGGGTTGGTTGCCGGCATTGAGAACTAGACTCTCCCGGCATGTGTCCAAATTCCTTAAAGGCAAATTTTCCAACGTGAGTCAACCATGAACCAAAATTCCGTCCTATTCATCACCGCGGGACTGCTGTGTCTGTCGATGGGTTGTGGAGATGGTGGTCCGCCATTGGCACTCGTTGAGGGAGTGGTAACCGTCGACGACAAACCTCTTCCTCTCGCGACCCTCACGTTTGTACCTGAAAACGGTAGTCCTTCTTACGGACAAACGGACAAGGCTGGCAAGTACAAGTTGATGTACACAGATACCAAGTATGGAGCCATGCTTGGCAAACACACTGTCAGCATCGAAGGTTCGAATCTTTCGAAAGGGGAGATAGAAGAAATGAAGGCCCAAGGAATGGAGGTTCCATCGAGTGCAGTGACGCTGCCCAAGGAATATAGGAAATCAGGCGCGTTGACTGCGGAAATCAAAAGCGGCAGGAACAAAGTCGATTTTCCTTTGAAAAGCAAGTAGTTTTAAGAACAAGAGAATTGTGTTTCAATGAAAATTAATCGATTCGTTCGGCAGTCAAGTCATTGCTTGATCTCCTGGAGCTGTCTTTTCGCCATCCTCCTACTAACCAGTAGCGGCTGGTCTCAAGAGGCCAAAAAGCAAAACATCCTCTTTATCCCCATCGATGATATGAATCATTGGGTAGGGCATTTGGGCGTTCACCCACAGAGCCGGACACCCAACATTGACCGTCTAGCCAAGAGTGGCGTAGCGTTCAGTCGGGCCTATTGTGTCGCCCCCGCCTGCAACCCGTCACGCATCGCCTTGATGTCAGGATTGAGGCCAAGCACCACCGGTTGCTATGACAATTCACAAGACTGGAAACCGGCTGTCAGTATCGACAAACTCTTGAACACGACTCTGTCCCGCGCCGGCTATTCGGTCATCGGAGCAGGCAAAGTCTATCATGGAGGACTCGGTATGCCGGAGATTTGGGACGAGACCTTTGCAAGGGATGGTGGCAGCAAAATGGTTCGCCATCCGACCGCCAAAGACGATGGCGTCGGCGGCATCAAGTTCTCGCCATTGTCGAACGCCGACGAAGACATGCCCGACTACAAAGTCGTGAGCTTTGGAATCGAACAACTGCAAAAGAAGCATGACAAACCTTTCTTTTTGGCGGTTGGAATGGTCAAGCCGCATCTGCCGTTTAGCGTTCCCAAAAAGTGGTTCGACATGTTTCCGCTCGACACCATCGTTTTACCACCTCACCAAAAAGGAGACTTGGACGACATTCCCGCCTCCGGAGTGCGTATGGCTAAGCCCAAGGGCGACCACGCCGAGATGCTCCGATCAGGCCGATGGAAAGAAGCCGTGCAAGCGTATCTGGCGAGTATCGCTTTTGCAGACGCCCAAATTGGACGCCTTCTCGATGCATTGGATAAGTCGGAGTATCGCGACAACACCATCGTTTGCTTGTGGAGCGATCACGGTTGGAGTCTCGGCGAAAAAGAGCATTGGCGAAAATTTGCTCTCTGGGAAGAACCGACTCGCAGCGTGTTCGTCTGGAAAGTGCCGGGCGTCACTCCAGCGGGAATCCAATGTCACCGCCCCGTCGATTTCATGAGTATCTATCCAACCATTTGTTCGCTCGCGGGAATTGCAAAGCCTTCACACGTCGAGGGACTCGATATTTCTCCGCTTCTCAAGGATCCAAACAAGGCCTGGGAAGAACCAGCTTTGACGACATTCCACCGCAACAACCACAGCTTTCGTAGCGAGCAGTGGCGCTATATCCGCTATGCTGACGGATCCGAAGAGCTCTACGACCATCAAGTAGACCCAAACGAGTGGCGTAACCTTGCTAACAATCCCAAGCACACGGAAGTGAAACAGCAATTTCTCAAAAAAGCGCCCGCAAACAATGCACCCGAACTACCAACAGGCAAAGCAAATGATTGACTTTCCTGCCGCAGGGCTGCGGCGATCTTTTTGGTTCGTTGCGATAACCTCATCGTTCCTATGGCTTTCGATGGCCGTCGAGGCAGTCCAATCGGCAGACAAACTAAATGTTCTGTTCATCTTGAGCGACGACATGCGGCCGGAACTTGGTTGCTATGGCGCGCCTGTCCAAACACCGAACCTCGACAAGCTTGCTGCTGTATCGACTCGATTTGATCGAGCATACTGCCAATACCCTTTATGCAACCCGTCCCGAACCTCTCTCTTGACGGGCCTTCACCCGACGCATACCGGCGTATTGGACAATTCCGGGGACTTCCGCAAGCGGATGCCGGATCGTGTCACGCTGCCGCAAATGTTTAAGAACGCTGGTTACACAACGGTGCGGCTTGGAAAGGTATATCACGGTGGGATTGACGACGTCGCATCCTGGAGCGAAGGAGCTGACTCGGCACCGAGAAAAAAGAACGCAAACAAGAACGTTCAAGACAATAACAAGAACCAAACGCCCAACAAAAACCAAACGCCAAACAAGAACCTGGGGTTGGCTCTCGCAAACGAAGACGGCAAGCCGATGACCGAAGCCACTGGGGTGGTGACCGATCAGATGCGAAACTCCGATCAAAGAATCCGATTGTCTGGAAACGGCGAATCCCATGGGGACTATCGCACCGTGGATAGTGCCATTGCTGCTATGGAACGGCTGAAAGACCAGCCGTTTTTCATTACGTGTGGATTCACCAAGCCTCATGCTGCACCCACCGCGCCGTCGAAGTTTTACGACCTCTATCCCGTGGAGAAGCAGACGTTGCCCATGGACTTTGCAGCGTACCCAACACCCCCGAAGGGCTTCCCCGCGGCGGCGCTTACGAAACAGAATGTCGATTTATTTTGGAATCGAGAAGCAACAGCGGATGAGGCACGTTTGATGCTTCAATCGTATCGCGCGTCGGTCAGTTGGGTGGATTGGAACGTCGGTCGCGTGTTGGAGCAACTCGATAAACTTGGGCTTCGCGAGAAGACAATTGTCGTCTTTTGGGGCGACCATGGATACCATCTTGGGGAGATGGGAAAATGGTCCAAACATGCAAGCCTCTTCGAGACTGGGACCCGCGTTCCAATGATGGTCTCGGTGCCTGGTTCTAAGGGGAACGGATCCGTTGTCACGAGTCCTGTGCAGTCGCTGGACCTATTTCCCACTTTGGCGTCGCTGTGCGGCCTAACGCCACCGGCAGATCTTCAGGGGCACGACCTCAAGCCGGTTTTGCAAGATCCATCGACGACTTGGACGCATCCAGCGTTTTCCGTTGCAGGGAACGCTACCAATTTGCATCGTTCGGTTCGGTTTGACCGGTGGCGATACATCGAATGGAGCGGCAAGGATGGTGGTGCGGCATTGATTGACGAGTCAAGCGATCCGAGAGAGCAAATCAATCTCGTCGACGAGCCGGCACATGCTCAGACACGAGAAAAGCTGAAGAATATGTTGAAGACGCTCCCGTAAATTGCGGCTACGAGCTTGTTTGAACAACTGTTTTGGCGGGCTGACGGCCTGCACTGAGAGAAGGAATTTCTATGAAACGAATATGCATGCTATGGATTGCTTTTTCGCTTCTGCTCGGCCAGAGCGTGGCAGCGGAAAAGCCGAACATTGTCGTTATCCTCGTTGATGACATTGGGTTCTCGGATCTTGGTTGCTATGGTTCCGAAATCCCAACGCCAAATCTGGATGCGTTGGCCAAGGGTGGCCTGCGGTTCACTCAAT
>JANODW010000682.1:0-10608 GCA_031412875.1 Pirellula sp.
GGATCGGCGCGCCGCACTTGGGACAAGCCAATTTGCGGCCAGCCAGATCGGATGGGGCTTTGAGTTTCTTCTGGCACTTGGGACAAAGGAAATTGAGCGATTGCGAATTTGCGTCAGACAAGGTGTAGCCTAATGAAGAAGGGTCGTTTGGTTGTCCGCCGAGCGCGGCGTGTTTGCGGTCCAAATTCCATCTGAAGTCCGAAGGGTGGCCGACTGGGCCGCACATCGCGTAACAGACAGTCTAATTGCATTGCCAAAAAAACGATACGCATCCACCGCACCTCGCCAAGATCGAACCGTCGGTCGGATTGGCTGGGAATGGTGGGTATTTAGTGAGGGATGGTCGTTTCGGGCTTTTAAAAAATGGAAATCCGCTAATATTATATCAGTGGGGTTTCTGAATGGATTTTGCCTCAGGCTTGGCTGCTGCAGTCGGTTAGGAGAGTTGACCGTGATGTCTACGCGAAGGTCGTTGACTGATTTCTTGTGCGTCGCGTTGTTTGTGAATTCGCTGGTTGCTGTATCGAGTGGATTCGTGAACCAAGATCCATTGCCCTTTACGGTACCCGACGGGTTTACGGTTCAGCGTGTCGCAGAGGACGCGATGGTTCACGATTGTTTTTGTATGACGTTGGATAGATTGGGGCGTCCGATTGTTTCTGGGCCGGGTTATATCCGCACGCTGATCGATGATAACGGCGATCGAAAATACGATCGAAGCGTGCTTTGGTCCAGTCCGAAACAAGGAGCGCAGGGAATGTGGGCCGAAGGTCGCAAGCTCTATTATGTGAGCGACGGCGGGCTTTGGCTCAGCGAAGATAGCGATGGGGACTTGGTCGCGGAACCTAACCCCAAAAAACTTTTGGAGCTACCGACGGGAGAGGAACATTTCGCGCATGCGATCAAGCGGGGGCCGGACGGTTATTGGTATCTGATCGCGGGAAACTTTGCCCGCGACATTTCCAATATCCAAAACGACGCATTGAGCCCCGTCCCTCGGGGGCGAAGTGGAACCCTCTGGCGCATCAGCCCAGATTTTTCCAAACGAGGAGTCTGGGCGCATGGAATGCGCAACTGCTATGACTTCGATTTTTTGCCCGATGGTCAAATTGTCACGTTCGATAGCGACTGCGAACGGGAAGCGACGATGCCATGGTATCGCCCGACGCGAGTCATGGTATTAGGGCCGGGGACCGACGCGGGTTGGTGTGGTCAAGCGTGGAAGGACGAGGATCACCGGATCACTATGCCTCTGGTGTTGGCGCAACTGGGGCGAGGTTCGCCAACAGGGGTTGCTGTTTATCAACACCGTGCCTTTCCCACCAAGTACGCAGGCGCAATATTCGTTCTAGATTGGACATTTGGTCGAGTCATCGCGCTTTATCCCTCGAGCAACCTCGAGGATCGGCAGCGCATTCCGAACAAGATCCCTGCCGAGGTTTTCATGCAACCGAGCGGTACCACCGGATTCGCACCCACCGATATCTGTGTTTCCGCAGACGGTGGTCTGCTCATCAGTGTCGGCGGTCGAGGCACCACCGGCGCTATCTATCGCGTGGACTGCGATTCCACTCCAACTGTCCCGTCGGCTCAATCTGTCCCATCGGCTCAAGCCGTTCAGCCCGTTCAGCCCGATAAGCCCGATAAGCCCGATAAGCCCGTCAATCAAACCAACAGTTGGTTTAACGAGGCCGTGCGCAAGGGGCAGTTGCAGGCCGAACAAGCCGAATCGATGCAGCGCGTCTTGGAGGCCCCCAGCCCCGGTGATAGCTGGTCCGAATCCACATGGATCCCTGAAACCGAAAAGGCGGGTATCCAAGCTTTGTTGGCTGTGATGGCGGGTGAAATCCCCATGGCAGCCGAACCCAATATCGTGGCTGCAGCCAAAATGCGGTGTTCGCATATTCTCACTCGGTTGCATGTAGCGGTTCCTCTCTCTCGGATTCAGAATGCGCTGAGTTCGCCCTCGCGGTCCTCAAGGGCTGCTGCTTGGTGGTTGGTTGGTCGCGGCAACATTGCGATTTCCGCCAACGACAGCAAGATGCTAAATGCCTTGGCTGGACTCGACTATTCCTCGGCGGCGCTCAACCACGATGCGCTGGATCGATCCAGTTGGGAACCTCATCTTGGCCAAGCCGACGAAAGATTGCGTTGGGAAGCGTTTGGTACTAGGAAAATTCCGTTTTATTCTGCCAATAGTCTTCGTGTGCAGGATAGCGAAGCAGGAAACGCATTGCGCCGAACTTGGCTCTGGGCGCTTGCTCGCTCGGGTAGCCCGCTGGCCCAAAGAACCGATGACAATACCCTCGATGTGTTGATCGCGAAACAATTCTACAGCCGTACTCAAGCGGACATCGATTCTCCATTGCTCGATGCCCTTGCAGGATGGGTGCCCAAGCATCAAGCGAAATGGACAACCCGGGATATCTTGGAGTTTTTGACAGTCCTCCAATCCTCGCTTGGAGAGCGACGCATTACCCTCCCCCAACAGCAAGATCCGCCTCAACCGGATGTGCTCGACGGTTTCAAAGCGATCAGTTCCTCGAAACTGCCGGAAAACGTCCGCACTGCTTGGGTTGGCTGGGCACTGTTTTTGGCAAAACAAACAACCCAGTCCGATCGACCGCTGATCCGCTCTGAAGCGATGCGGACACTCTCCATGCTGGAGCCAAAGGACAGTGAGTCACTCGCTTTTTGTTTGGACCAAATAGACGACCAGAGCCACCCAACATCCGATATCCATGCGCTCTGCTGCTCCGCCAACTGCCAACATCCGCGAACGCAAGCGATGTCTCACCAAACCGCCGCCGCCCTCTCAGGAATCGTTCGGAAAGTCAAAGCCCGCGGACTCTATACCGACAATCAATGGCCCAATCGCTTGCAGCAATTGGTGTCGGCTATTCTTAAACGAGATCCCGCATTGGGCGCTGCGTTTGTTGCCTTGACCGTCCCCTGTTGCCCTGAGGATTTGGTCCTTCTCAGCGCATTTCCACTGGATATCCAAGCCGCCTGTAGGAAAAAAATGCGGGAGCACTTGATTGCAACCGAACCCAAAGAATGGTCGATTCCTATATTGCGATTTGCTGCCCAGGCCGGTTTGGACAACGATCTTGCCAAGGCGGTCCGCGGTGCGATGGACATCGAAGGCCTCAGGCCCCTGGCTGCTGAATTGCTTTCCTCACAGCCGCTGCCCGAAGACTATGAGTTGTTCCTCTCCCAGCTTGAGACCAACAACCGAAGCTATTGGCCATCCGCATGGAAGGGGCTCCAGCAGCTACCGCGGATGGATGCCCAACGCGAATGGAATGCGCTGGCTCCGATCGTATCCGTGGCCATCAATTCTGCCGTCAACTCCGCCAACGCGCTGCCTCGCGCAGCCATCGTCGAACGCATTAAGAAATTAGCGGAGAAGCTCTCGTTTCCCATCCCGCCTGCAAGCGAACTTTGGACAGACTGGGAACCGTACTTTCGCGATCACCTCGATGCGGCTTCCTCGGCCAAATTGGTTTCTCCGCAATCCAACGTCGACTGGCGAGCGCTTCATAGCGCCGCAAACGCCATTCCCGGCGACGCAAAACGGGGCCAATTGCTCTATCAAGAAAAATGTGGATTGTGCCATGGCGGCCAAAGTTCGCTCGGCCCCAGCCTCGTGGGTGTTGCCAAACGCTTTTCCCGAGAAGACTTGGCCAAGGCGATCTTCGAACCGAGCCGCGACATATCAGATCGCTATAAATCCATTCGCGTCCTGACCGTCGATGGCGAGGTCTTCACCGGCATGATTGTTTACAACGCGGCCGATGGTACCACGCTCCAAACCGCCACAGGGGCCATTGTTCGCATCAATCAAGAGAGCATCGAGGACAAAGCATACGCCACCGAGTCGCTGATGCCAGCCGGACTCCTCGATGAAAAGAACGCAGAAGACGTCGCAAATCTATACGCTTACTTGGGTACGCTCTAAAGCACTCGCCCACTTGCGACTTGCCGCGTTACGCCTTTACCGCTTCGCGAAACGAGATGAAATGCCCGCGGTCGGTGTCCCACAATTTCAATCGGAAGCAAGCCAGAATGTCGCGGGGGTGCAATGATGTTGTACCGGGTGTTTGCAACTCCTCCATCGCTGCCATCGCCTCGGGCAATCGATAGAAGGGGATCTTTGCATTGAGATGATGCACATGGTGGTAGCCAACGTTGCCAGTGAACCAGTGCATCAAACCGCTCATTCGGATATAGCTCGACGATTTCAATGCGGCTAGTACATAGTGCCAATCCTCCCGGCGGTGGAGTTGGCAAGTCGGGAAATTGTGCTGTGCGTAGAACAGATACGCTCCGAGGCCGCATGCGACGGTGAGAGGGAGCAACATAGCTAGCAGTAGGATGTCCCAACCTTGCATCCAGCAAAACGTCAGCAACGCGACGTGCAAAACGACCGCGACTCCCGCGTCGAAATGCTTTCGGGGATGAAGGAAAAACGAACGGATCGTCATGCCGTATAAGAAGACAGTCAGGTAACCACCGAACACGGTGATCGGGTGTCTGGAAACAGCATAACCAAATCGCTTCCACCGGTCCGCTTTAACGTACTCGTCGCGAGTCATCAAAGGATACGAGCCGGTGTTGCTACCCGAGGAACGCGAGTTGTGCTTGTGATGGTGGTCATGAGAATGCGTCCAAACGCTCGAAGGGCTCAGGACCAGCAATCCGTAAACTTTTAAAATCGACGCAGCGATCCAAGACTTTCGAAGAATGGCACCATGATTGAAATCATGATAAATGATAAACAATCGGACAACGACCAACCCGCTGACGCAACTTGCGACGATTCGCAGTGGCATCGGAAAGAAATCAAGGCAGGCCACCGCTAAACTGATGCAATAGCAAGCAATCGAGGTTAGGAGATGCCACCAACTAATCCATTTTGTCTCAGAGGTAAATGCTTTAGAGGCAACTAACAGTTCTTTTGGATTACGCATGCACTGGACCGAGAGACATCTGTTGACGCTAAGAGATACTGAAACCGCAAAGTAGAGTAGGCACACTGAGCAGTTTATCCAATCCCAACTTGGAGGAAAGGCTTTAAATAATGTCAATTAAACTCAATAACAAATAAAATCAGACGAAAGCTCGCTTTCAAAGTGGGGTCGTATAGGATCTCCAGTCCCATCGACGCGTGGGATTGAATTGTGAATCGGGTGTATTGCCGTCGGATATCAATCTGCGAACCGCTCTTGCAGCGACATGACTGTCATGGGAGTAGTTCGCATGACCAACATGGCTTCGACAGCCATGCGAGCAGCGGCGACGGTGGTGATGCAGGGGACACCGGATTGCACTGCGGCTGCACGAATGCGTCCCTCATCCGTCCTGGCCCCTTTGCCGCTGGGCGTATTAATAATCAGCGAAACCTCATCGTTTTTGAGGTAGTCGATCAAATTTGGGTTCCCTTCGCCAAGTTTTTTCACTTTGGAGACGGGGATGTTTGCCCGCTCCAACACTTGGGCGGTTCCGGAGGTTGCAAGGAGTTTGTAGCCCATGTCGTGTAGCTGTTGGGCCATTTCGGTGATGCCGTCGCGGTGTCTGGCAGCGATGCTGATAAACACGTTTCCTGAACTGGGCAAGACCACTCCGGCGGCAATCTGACTTTTGTTAAAGGCGATAGGGAACTGATCGCTGATCCCCATGACCTCGCCGGTGCTGCGCATCTCGGGTCCCAAAACGATGTCCACGCCGGCAAATTTGCGAAAGGGAAAAACGGATTCTTTGACCGAGACACTTCGCGGAATGGGTTCGCTGGTGATACCGAGCTCTTTGAGTTTTTTTCCGAGCATCACTTTGGTGGCGATGTTGGCGACTGGGGTTCCTGTTGCTTTGGCGACAAACGGGACGGTTCGGCTGGCTCGCGGGTTAACCTCAAGGACGTAAACAACCGATTTGCCGTCTTCTTCTTTGATCGCAAACTGCACATTCATCAGTCCGATCACTTTGAGCCGTCTTGCCATGGCGTCGGTGGCATGTCGAATTTCATCGAGGACTTCCTTGCTCAAGGAGAAGGAGGGGATAACGCAAGCGGAGTCGCCTGAATGGACTCCGGCTTCTTCGATATGCTCCATGATTCCCATGATGATGACATCGTCGCCATCGGATACGGCATCGACATCGACTTCGGTTGCATCCTCGAGGAATCGATCGATCAAAACGGGTTGGCCTTGGGCGACGACAAATGCCTCGGCAACAAACCGTTCAAATTGCGAGTGGTCGTAACAGATTTCCATGGCTCTTCCCCCCAGGACGAAGCTGGGCCGCACCAAGCAAGGAAAGCCGATTTTTTGGACTTCCGATCGGGCTTGGGCCAAATTGCGAGCGATGCCATTGGCGGGTTGTTTGATTTTTAACTCGGTCAGCAGCACTTGGAACTTTTCACGGTCCTCGGCGTCCTCGATGGTATCGACGCTGGTCCCGATGATGGGCACTCCCGCGTTGGCTAGCGCTCGGGCCAGGTTCAGCGGGGTTTGGCCGCCGAATTGCACGATCACTCCATCGGGCTTGACGGTATCGACGATGTTCAAGACATCTTCGGTGGTCAGCGGTTCGAAAAAGAGCATGTCGCTGGTATCGTAGTCGGTACTGACGGTTTCGGGGTTGCTGTTGACCATGATGGATTCGATTCCCAGTTCGCGGAGCGCGTAGCTCGCATGGCAACAGCAATAATCGAACTCGATTCCTTGACCGATGCGATTGGGTCCACCTCCGAGAATGATGACCCGTTTCTTGTCCCCTTTTGGCGGTGTTTCGTTTTCGGTTTCGTAGGTGCTGTAATAGTAGGGTGTGTAGGCCTCGAACTCGGCAGCGCAGGTATCGACCGATTTGTAGGTTGCCACAACGCCGTGCCACTTTCGCCACTCTCTGATTTCTCCGTCATCGGAGTTCAGCAACGTCGCGAGCTGCCGGTCGGAAAATCCAAATTGTTTGACTTGGCGCATGGTCGACGCATCCATGCCGTCGAGCGAACCGATGCTGCGCAAGCGGTTTTCGATTTCGACCAATTCCTGGAGTTGGTCTAAAAACCATTTGTCGATATTGGTGATGGAATTGATTTCGTCGATGCTCATTCCACCCAGCATGGCGTAGCGGATGTACCAAACGCGTTCGGCGTTAGGTCGTGACAGCTTGCTGCGGATCTCTTCATCGTCGGGACGACGGTCGGTGAACCAAAGATCTTTGCTATCTGAACCGAATCCGAAGGCTCCCACCTCGAGGCCTCGCAGGGCTTTTTGGAACGACTCTTTAAACGTGCGGCCGATGGCCATCGTTTCGCCCACGCTTTTCATTTGAGTCGTGAGGGTCGAATCTGCTTCCGGAAACTTTTCGAACGCGAATCGCGGTATTTTCGTAACGACATAATCGATGGTCGGTTCGAAGCAGGCCTGGGTCTTTTTGGTGATGTCGTTTTGCAGTTCCCATAAGCGAAATCCGACGGCGAGTTTGGCTGCGATTTTGGCGATCGGAAAGCCTGTCGCCTTGCTGGCAAGCGCGCTGGAGCGGCTAACGCGAGGGTTCATCTCGATGACGATCATCTTGCCGTTTTCCGGATGGATCGCGAACTGAATATTCGAACCACCGGTTTCGACGCCGATTTCCCGGATGATTGCCAAGCTTGCATCGCGCATGCGTTGGTACTCTTTGTCCGTCAACGTTTGCGCCGGTGCGACGGTGATGGAATCGCCTGTGTGGACGCCCATCGGATCAAAATTTTCGATAGCGCAAATGATGACCACATTGTCGTCAACGTCGCGCATGACTTCCATTTCGTACTCTTTCCATCCGATAATGGACTCTTCTACGAGCACTTCGGTAATGGGGGAAAGAGTGAGTCCATTGAGCACCAGATCATCAAAGTCATCGCGATTGTACGCGATGGCAGACCCGCTCCCGCCCATGGTAAAGCTGGGGCGTACCACGCATGGCAAGCCGACTTCGGCGAGGGTCTTTCGAGCCTCCTCGATGGTATGGACAGCGGCGCCGCGGCAAACGCTCATCCCGATTTTTTCCATCGCTAGCTTGAATGCGTCGCGGGCTTCGGCCTTGTGAATCACCTCGGGGTTGGCCCCGATCATCTCGCATTGAAATTGTTCGAGCACACCGTTTTTGGCGAGCTCCATCGCGATGTTCAACGCGGTTTGCCCACCGAGTGTTGGCAGCAACGCGTCGGGCCGCTCGCGCTCGATTACTTTGGCGACCATTTCCCACGTCAATGGCTCAATGTAAGTGCGCTCTGCCGTCGCGGGATCGGTCATAATGGTAGCAGGGTTGCTGTTCACCAAAACGACTTCGTACCCTTCTTCTCGCAATGCTTTGCAAGCCTGCGTGCCGGAATAGTCGAATTCACATGCCTGGCCGATGATAATAGGGCCAGATCCAATCAAAAGAATTTTCTTAATGTCGGTGCGTTTAGGCACGGCAGAAACCTAGCAGTTCGCGGATGGAGGAAAACCGTGGTTACGTCGCTTCGAAACGAGGCGGAGGCAGACCAAAATCCCACAGAACTTAACATGCTTTGCGGCTTTGCGGTAGTCTCCTAAGACTTCATCGATTTGGCTAATTTCAAGCACTCGATCAATGCGATTGCGGCTTCGTCTCCCTTGTTTCCCGCATTCCCACCACTTCGTTGGATCGCTTGCTCAAGCGAATTGACCGTTAGCAATCCGAGCGCGACCGGCTTTTTGTGTTCGAGCGAAAGCTGCATCAAGCTCATGCTGACGGCACGGTTCAAATGTTGATCGTGCGTGGTTTCCCCTTTGATGACGGCCCCTAACGCGATCACCCCTCGGCATGTGGATTGCTGGATGGCCAGTTGCGTTGCGTATGTCAACTCCCAAGCGCCCGGGACTCGTAGCACATCGATATCTTCCTCGCGAATCGCGTTGGCGATCAACGTTTGGATGGCCGCTTTGCAAAGTTTGCCGGTGATGCTTTCGTTGTATTGCGAAACGACAATGGCGACCTTTTGCGGTTCGTCGGGATGGGGCTCGGCGGTCGGGCTAGGCTTGATTTCTGGCATAGGAAGCTTTCGTTGGTTTGCGAATAGTGCGCCGATCGAACATTTGTAATCGGACCGCGACGGCCACTACAACGGGCGAATACCCATTAGGAATTCGGCGTTCGATTTGGTCTTTGCCAGTTTTTGCACAAGCGATTCCATGGCGTCGGGCGGGTTGATGTCGGCGAGTGTTTTGCGCAGGCTCGAAATCCGTTTGTGCTCATTCGGGTCCAGCAGAGACTCTTCGCGGCGCGTTCCGGATTGATTGATATTGATGGCCGGCCAAATGCGACGGTCCACCATCGCGCGATCCAATACGATTTCCAGATTGCCGGTCCCTTTGAATTCCTCGAAAATGATGTCATCCATTTTGCTGCCCGTCGCAATCAACGCGGTGGCAATGATGGTCAGCGATCCACCCTCTTCCATTTTTCTGGCGGCGCCAAAAAAAGACTTGGGCTTCTGCATCGCATTGGAGTCCAGGCCGCCGGTGAGCAACTTTCCTGACTGGACACATTCTCCGTTCCAAGCCCGCGCCAACCGGGTGATGGAGTCCAAAAAGACGATCACATCGACGCCATCTTCGACCAATCGTTTGGCTTTCTCTAGAACCATTTGACTGACTTGGATATGCCTCGATGCGGGCTCGTCAAACGTGCTGCTGATGACCTCGCACTTTGGTCCACGCACTTCTCGCATCATGTCGGTCACTTCTTCTGGACGTTCATCGATCAGAAGCATGATGACATAGCAGGCTGGATAATTCTGCAGCACGGCTTTGGCCATCTTCTGCAGCAGGATGGTCTTGCCCGACCGAGGGGGCGAAACGATCAGCCCTCGCTGGCCGAATCCCAAAGGTGCGATCAAATCGATCACTCGCGTCTCGACAATGTCGGGGGTCGTCTCCAGCACGATGCGATCGATGGGGTGCAACGGCGTTAGGGAATCGAACGGTTTTCTGGTTCGGACGATATTGGGATTGCGATGATTGATCGCTTCTACGCGCAGCAATGCAAAGTAGCGTTCGTTTTCCTTGGGAGGGCGAACTTGACCGGAGATGGTCATCCCCGTGGTTAAACCGAACCTGCGAATTTGCGATGGCGAGATATAGATATCGTCGGGGCAGGAAACATAGTGGTGGCTCGACGATCTAAGGAAACCGAATCCATCGGCAAGGATTTCCAAAGTGCCTTCGCCGTAAAGAATACCCGAAGAAAGCATCCTGGATTTTAAGATCTGAAAAACCAATTCTTGGCGATCCAGTCTGTCTGCACCTGGAATCTTCTCGACGCGAGCATGCTCCAACAATTCGTCCTGAGTCATTTGCTGAAGAGAGGCAAAGTCCAGCAGCGGACGCTTCTCGGGCGATAGCGGAGTGGCTCCCGAGTTGCGTTGCTCTTTAAAAAGTTCTTCGGAGAGAGAAAGCGTCTCTTCTCGTTTGAACTGAGGCCTTGCGTGCGGCTCTCCCTTGGGGAGTGCAGCATCATCATCTTGACCGTTCATAATGGTAGGGGCGTCGAAAAGCGTCGCTCAACCATGCTCAAGTGATCCAAGGAATCGGTTCGTAGAAC
>JANODW010000683.1:0-5423 GCA_031412875.1 Pirellula sp.
GTTTGGGCGATACCGACGATGTTCCCGATGCCAAGGTGATTGCGCAGAAGATTCTGTCCTGCGTGTATCGAGTTCAAGAGCGGTATGGCGTCAACTATGTCGTTGAGATTCTGCTCGGAGCCAAGACGCAGATCGTCCTGCAAAGGGGGCATGACAAACTGAGCACCTACGGACTGCTGAACGAGATTCCCAAAGCGCAGTTGCGCGATTGGATCTTCCAACTGATCGGGCAAGGCGTATTGGATTTAGAGGGAACCGAGTATCCAATTCTCAAATTGAACGCGAACTCCAAGCCGATTTTGCATGGAGATGCCGTTCCGCGATTGATCCGAACGGCGACCGCGACCAAGACGAAAGAACGCAAGCAGGTCGCCACGGTGAGCGAAGCTCTCGAACACGCCGACACCGCGCTGTTCGATAAGCTCAAAGCGATCCGCCGCAACTTGGCAAGCCAGCAAAAAGTGCCGCCGTTCATTATTTTTTCGGATACGGTGTTGTTGGAAATGAGCGCGCAAAGGCCCTCCACACTGGATGGAATGCTGAAGGTCTCAGGCATTGGAACGGTCAAACTGACAGCCTACGGGAAGATTTTTCTCGATGCCATCCAAGAGCACTGTTCGGTCTCCAATGTCCCGATGGATGTCGAATGGAAACGCGGTTTAGCAAGCCAGGATTCCGCTAGACCCCGACCATCTCGTGGGGGCGCAGCCGGAACGAAATCGATCACCTTCCCGCTGCTTAGAACGAGCCGGCCGCTTGATGAAATCGCTGAGCAAGCCCAGATATCAGTCGGAACGGTCGTGTCGCATTTGTTGGACCTCATGCAGGAAGAACCGATTGCATCGATTGACTGTTGGCTACCGTTGGAGTTGCAACAGCGCATCCTCGCATCGGCCAATCGCGTCGGTCGCGAGAAACTCAAGCCGATCTTTGAAGACCTGGAACAGCAGGTCAGTTACGATCAAATCCGGCTCATGCTCAACTACGAAAAGTTGCACGCCTAAAGAGAGTTTTCAGTGGGCTGCGACACCGCGTCGAGCAGTTCGCGAACATCTTGCAATGGCCGATTGACCTGCGTCGAAACGCGTCGCATTTGCAAATTGCCCAGCGGGCTGGGTTGCAATTGCTCCAGCAATCGATCGATGCTTTCTTTGTTGTTCCAGTCCGGATTCAACCAAGATTCGATTTGCTCTTCATTGAAAAAGATCGCGGGCATGCGATCGTGGACATCCCGCGTATCCTCGTTGGAAGCGGTAGTGATGATAGTTGCCGAGAGCAGGGGGGATGGCGCTCCTGGGCTGCTTGGGATCCTTCGGTTCTCCGTCCAGAGTCCTGCCATTGCAAAAACAGTTTCACCTGGCCGGTGGATCCAATAAGGCTCTTTCGTTTTGGTCGATACTTTTTTCCATTCGTAGTATCCGTCAGCGAGCACGATACAACGTTGACCGATCAGCGATGGTCGGAAGCTTGGCTTGTCTGCCAAGGTTTCGGATCGAGCATTGAACATGTTGTATCCTCCGGACAAGGAATCGGCCCAAGGCGGGACGAGCCCCCATCGCATGCTGACGAATTCCGGAGCGGGCCGATCCTTGCAGCGGGCCACCAAGATCTGTTGCGTAGGGGCGATGTTATAGCGCGGGCGAGCGACGTCCGTGGAAAAGATTGCAGCCTGATCGCTGTCTGCAAAGGGCCGCGATGGGAAGAGGTTTGCAAGCCAATCGGCGACAGGTGTCTTGAGTGTGAAACGTCCACACATGATTTTCTAACGTTTGAATTGCTAAAGTGGTGACGGATGGCCCAGGCGCGATGCATTCATCGCCAAAATGGTTTGAGGGGATGTGTATTGTACCCTTAATTGGGACAGTTGGACGCGATCGCACCCCTTGAAAGCTTGGACCCTTTTACGCGAGCGGAATCGCTACGTCACGCACCATGCCTTGGACGTGCAGCCAGCCTTAAAAGCTTCAAAATGCGACTCAAAATACCAAGAGTCCCTAGGCGTTAGGAACTACCGAGAGGAGAAAGCTTTTTTGCCGTAAAGTTAAAAAGAACTGCAGAGCGTTGCCCAAAAAATTGGAAATCCGATTACCATCTTGGGGCGTTCCGTGCATTGCACTTGTTTTTTGGGCTGCGGGCGCTAGTCGCAATTGGTAACGCACGCACCTCGCTTGCTGTATTCAACAGGGGCTAGAGCTGCGGATTAAGGGTGAAAATTGGCTGGCTATCTTTTGTTAACGGGCTCGACTGGTTTGCTCGGTCGCTATTTGATGCGAGATCTTTTGGAGAGCGGTCAACGTTTGGCTTTGTTGGTTCGAAGTTCGAAGCGTGAATCGGCTTTTGAGCGCGTCGAAGCCATCTTGCAGTATTGGGAACGGTTGTCAGGACGGTCGTTGCCTCGCCCGGTATTGATTGAGGGGGACATTCGCAAGCCGTGTTTTGGCATCCGGTCGGCGGACAAGCGGTGGGTGGCCAACCATTGCACATCGATTATGCACAGCGCAGCGTCGTTGACCTTTCATGCCGACGGTACAGGCGAACCGTGGGATACCAATCATGGTGGCACGCAGCATATGCTCGAGCTATGCAGGGCCACGGGTTTGCGAAAATTGCATTATGTTTCGACAGCCTACATTTGTGGGCTGCGCCAAGGTCGGATTCTGGAGACCGATGTCGACTGTGGGCAAGAGTTCCGAAACGACTACGAAGAGAGCAAACTCAAAGCGGAGTTGTTGGTGCGCGAAGCGGACTTCCTGGACCAACTCACGGTCTATCGGCCGGCTGTGATCTCGGGGGATTCGGAAACCGGTTACACCAATACCTACCATGGAATCTATCTTTATCTTCGGTTGATGGCGATGCTTACTCCACGCCAACCGATCGGTCCCGATGGGGTGCGAGTGACGAGGCTAAGGCTGCCGCTGCAAGGTGATGAGCGGCGCAATGTTATCCCCGTCGATTGGGTTTCCAAAGTCATGACCCGTTTGTTCCTCAATCCAGAGGCGCACGGCCACACTTTCAATCTGGCTCCCGACGAATGCTTGACCGCCAGGCAATTGATTGATGCAGGCTATAGTTTTTACAACTCCACAGGGGTGGAATACATAGGCTATGTGCCCATCGATCCGGCGACGTACAACGAGTTGGAGGCCGCTTCGTTGCCGGGATTGGCAATGTATAACAACTACGAAAGCACCGACCCCACGTTCGATTGCACGAACCTCAAACGCTTTGCTGGCGATATGCCGTGTCCGGCGATCGACGAGCGCATGCTGCATACTTACATACGCTATGGCGAAGCAGATCGATGGGGAAAACGGCGTTTCGAGGCCCCGGTCCTCGATTGGAACGCAGCGGATTACTTTCGCGACTTCCCAGCAGCCAACGACCACGCAAAAGACGCGTATGACAAGCGGCTAGCTATCGACTTGGTTGGCCCAGGTGGTGGGCAGTGGACGCTGAGCTTGTCGCCGGATGCATCGTTGGTATGCTCCCCGGGTTTGCACTCCAATGCGGATTCGCTGTTGCGAATGAGCGCTCTGGAGTTTTCCCAATTGGTCTCTCAGCCGATCGGCACTCAAGAGCAGCACGCGGTCGAACAACTGTTTCCAATGTCCAGTGCTCTGACGTTTGACCTGCGAGCCACCACGAATCGGGAGCGTGTATTTTAGGCGAGCGGCAGGCTGGAACATACCGGCCTGAGTGTGGGTGCATTGTCCCGAACGAACAAACGGACGGGACAAAGGTCCCATCCTACGGTAATATTGATACTGCCGCTCGCCTTAGGACTCATCTAGGATGGGGCATAAACACCGACAACGAAGCAGAAAAGTTCACGCCCTATGAGCTCAATGCATCTCGCACTTTATGGAACATTGATCGCAGCGTTGCTCATGCAATGCTATCTGGTCTATGGATTTGTCGCGCAGCTCAAGCGATGGAAACGGCCATTGCTTGACGACCAGGACTGCCCCCAAGCGGTTGTTGTCCTGTGCTTGCGAGGGGGAGATCCGTTTTTGTCCAGATGCCTCGAAGGTTTGTTCGAGCAAGACTACCCGAACTACCAAATCCGATTCATGGTAGATCACGCCAATGACCCCGCCATGTCCATTCTGCGAAATGCTCTGGAAGTTAGGCATCGCAATGCTCAGGGCGATCAGGATACCGAGGGTGAGCGGTATCGCATTGACATCCTGCAAAATCCTCTCATGACCTGTAGCTTGAAGTGTTCGTGCCTGGTCCAAGCCATCGATAGCTTTCCGGGTTCTGTCGAAGTGTTAGCTTTGTTGGATGCGGATACCATACCGCATGCGACTTGGTTGCGCGAGCTGGTAACGGCACTTGCACCAGCCGATGTCGGCGCAGCAACGGGAAATCGATGGTACATGCCCAACCGAGCCGACCGCGGTTCGTTGGTCCGCTACGTTTGGAATGCTGCCGCCATTGTTCAAATGTACTGGTATGAAATCGCGTGGGGTGGCACATTGGCGATCAAACTGGACTCGCTGCGACGGGCCGGTATTCTCGAACGATGGCGACTTGCTTATGGCGAGGACACGATGATTCGCAAAGCGCTGTCCGGTATTGGTCAGAGGGTGACGTTGGTACCGTCGCTCATGATGATCAATCGTGAAGACTGTACACTGGTTTCGTTTCAAGGTTGGGTGAAGCGACAATTGCTCTCCGCGCGGTTGTACCATCCCTTTTGGTCGTTGGTTCTTGCGCATGGAATCGGTTCGGCAGCCTTGATCCTCTGGGCGATGGGGAGTTGTGTGGTCTCGGCGATCCAAGGAGACTGGGTTGGGGCGGGAGCGGTTTTGCTGTCGCTAACTGCATACCATATCGGCTTAACCTGCATGCTTCCTTGGATGGAATCGGCAATCTGTGGGATTGCTGAGGGCCGTGGCGAAGCGAGCGCATGGCCGAGCCGGCCGAATTGGTTCAAGCTGCTGTGGATCGCTTGGTTGACGCAATGGTACTACACCTGGGCGCTGGTGAGCTGCCTTTTCATGAACCGATTCGTCTGGCGCGGGATCGAGTATCATGTAGCAGGTCCCTGGCGTATCCGAATGATGGGATACCAACCCTACACCAGCGATCGATCGCAGATTGACACCACATCGATATAGAAGTGGGGCTTGTACCGCTTGAGCCTGAGGCTGTGCTGTTAAAAATTCGGTATTGACGTTCGTTTTGGACGAGACGATTTTGTTCCGTTTGTATCCAGTTTGCTTTGCCTTCCGTCCGGCTTGTCCGGGCGGAGGCCACCATTGGCAGCTACTTGAAAACCCATTCGTTTCAAGCTCTCCGTTGGCCTTGTGCCAGCGGAAGCACGTGAAGGCTGCCATGTGCAAAAACCATTGGTAGCTGCCAATTGTGGTCCCGCTGGCATAAAGCCAACGGAAACCTTTTGAGTCTCGTGGCAC
>JANODW010000684.1:0-9003 GCA_031412875.1 Pirellula sp.
TCGATTTGCCCGAGGGCCTGTCGTCGCCAAGCTACTTGAACTGTCCTTCGTTGAAAATGCGATCGAGCAGTTTCGTTTTGAGTGGGCGGAACGGGAGGGGTTCGGCGCGACAGTCCGCACGGCCCTGGAGAATCCCAATTCAAAGGAGGGATTGGCTTTTGTTCGCGAGTTGATATCCGGCGAAGTCTTTATTCTGGGAGATCGGAATGTATCGCAGTGGTACCGAGGTCAAGCCAAACTCAACGATGATATGCGAGAAATGGCGATCGATCCGGATGTCACCGAAATCGAGCGCGCCGTGGCGATCATGAACAACATGATCAAAATCATCGACGACCTAACCGTTCCCACTCTGTTGGTCGGAGCGAAATGCAAAGACGTTGATTTGGCCCTCGGAAAGATCGACCAGTTGGAGGCCGTCATTCAACTGGGAATGAGCTCCATCCCCAATGGATCGTTGATCTTTAAAAACTTTTCAAGAGTCGATGATGCACGGGGCGATCGTTTGCAACTGCGATTGGAGGGAAAGCAAATTCCCTGGGAAGATTTTCCGGTCAAGGACGTTTTTGGCGAGGACGTCGTCGAGGAGTTTCGCGAAGTATTCGAAAAGAAAAGCATCAACATTACTGTTGGGATGTTCGATGGTTTTTTTGTGGTGGGAATCAGTCCAACTGCCGCCGCATTGCTGGAGCTTGGCAAAGGGAAAACGCTCTTGGACCTACCGGAGTTGCAGGTGGTCAAAGATGTGTCGACGAAGCCATTGACCTATGTTGGCTACACCTCGGACGCTTTGTCCAAGGCGACATTCGAGTCCAACTTGAACAACTTCTTTTCTCGAAATATCACAACTCTTATCGCTCCCGTTTTAGCTTCGGTGGCATCAGCGGACGAACTCAGAGACTTCTCCAAAAAGGTTTTAGAGGACTGCAAATGGATGGACGAATCTATCGCGAAGCTTGTCCCCGAATTCAAAGGAGCGACTTCCTTTTCGTTTTTGACAGACGATGGCTGGGAGCGAAATGACTACACGCGTACTCAAAACGCACTTACGGAATCCGTTTCGCCGCTCGGCCTCTTGGATCATATAGGGACGGACCCTTTGCTTTTCGTCGCAACCAAACTTCAAGACCGTCCAGAGTATTTTCAATTGAGCCGAAAGATCGTGCAAAGGTTCAAGACGCGAATCGACGAAGCGTACGAACTGGATTGGAGCGAGTTGGGGGGTTCTGAAGTCCTATTCAACATGATTGGGCCGATGCTCGCATGGGTTTTTCCGGTGGAAGATTGGAATCAAATTCTCGACGCAGAGAATGTAAAAGCGGCGTTGGAGCTTGGCTGGCCCTACTTGGTCAGGGTTGCGGATACATGGGAGAAGAAATTCTTGCCAGCAATGACCGGTGAACATGCGATTGTTCTTACCGCAGGAAATCTGTCCGCAAAGCAATGGCACAAAAACATGCCACCTTCGGTAGAACCGCTCGAGTTGCCTGAAGTGGCCAGCCTTTGCGGCATTAAAAATAGAGCTGCCATGGACAGCGCTTGCGAAGATTTTTTCAAGATCTGCCAAGATCTACTCGGCGAGGTACGGACCCAAAACCCAGGTTGGATTCCAGACGGATACCAAATCCCCAGACCCAAGAAATCTCAAAGTAAGCTAGGCGAATCGTTCCGATACGAGTTGCCACCCGACTTTCCGGCTGCAAAAAGCGTAGTACCCCAGACGCTTTTCTTGGACAAATGGATGATCGAAAGCTATTCGAGCAAACAGTCCGAATCGCTTGCCGAAGTCAAGAAGCTTGAAAAAGGACAAGGAGTAATCGACCCGTCTGCGAACTATTCCAGCGCATCGTACGCGAATGTCGGGGGCATGTTTGAACTTGCCCGCCCCTGGATACGCTACGAATTGAATGAACAGATGGAGAGCATGGACGACACGCTTTTCGATGGAACGCTACCGGAGAATTATGAGCTTACCGGCAAGGACCTTTTGTCTGCCTGGAACATATTGTGCAAGATTGGCGAATTTTCTAGCGTCACCTCATCCACTCCGGTGGGCGGATCGCATGTTCGCTCGGTCTATAAGAGCCAACGAGCCCAATAGACACAATCGGCATAGCGACAGGGACTGTCTGCCTCAGCCAAACACACAACCCGACGCGATCGCGCGGGAAGGGTTTGGCCCATCCTGCAAATTTCCGGTCGCTTGTGTCGGCTATGTTCCAAGGAACCTCCAAACGCAGGCCCGATGCCGTTACTTTCATGGGAGAATTTCTCCGGAAAATCTCTCTGGAAATTTCTTTGGAAAATTTCTTTGGAAAATGACAGCCCTGGGGCACTTGTTGACCAAAGGTGTCCCATGCCTAGGGCCTAATGAAACATAAAAGATAAACGATAAACGTATGGAGACGGATAGGAACATCCAACAATCGCGACGCGTGATTGAGGGGCTCTCTGTTCCGTCGGTACCATGGGTTGGTGTGTCAAAATGAGGATTGCATATCCGCTAGCTGATTCAAGCTGGGGAGGATGCAGGGAGGTTTATTATTTATGGCAACTACGAAGATTCCATTTCGACAACGACGGCCACTCTTTTCGCAGTCGCAGAGGATACAAACGCATTACTTGGGATGGTCCAAGCCTATATTGCATTCGGCCTGCGACTTCCTCCAAAGGAGTTACACGCGTGGCAACAAATGGGACATGGACCGGTGCTTGCTAGTATTGCCCGGTGGGTTTGCCGGCCGCCGCTTAACGCAGCTCATGGCGACGAGGGCGAGCGAGCAATCACTGGTCCTTCGTCCCCCGGAGATGCTGACGATCGGGACGTTGCCGGAAAAGCTCTACACTGCAAAGTTGCCGTTTGCATCCGACTTGGAGCAAGTGCTTGCGTGGACCAAAGTGCTCCGCAAGGCCGATCAGGAAATGCTCAAGCCGCTTCTGTTTGAAGTTCCCGACACGGCGGAGCTCAGACCATGGATGGACTTGGCCCGGATCCTCAGCACGCTTCATCGCGAACTCGCGTCCGATCTCGTCGATTTCGAAGATGTGGTCGAGGAGTTGCAGGGGTCCCCGGAAGAAGCGCGCTGGTTGGTCCTGTCTAAACTGCAGCGCGCTTATCTTGATGAGCTCCATGAGGCAGGACTGTGGGACGTGCAATCCGCTCGCCGATTTGCCATCGACAACCATGAAGTGCGCACGGACCACGAGATCCTTTTGGTGGGTGCGGTCGATTTGAATCGAGCCCAGCGAAGATTTCTCGGGGCGGTGGCCGATAGCGTTCGGGTTCTGATCGGCGCGCCGCAGTCGTACTCGGCTGGCTTCGATCAGGACGGGACGCTGCTGCCCGAGTATTGGCAGGATATCGAGGTTCCCATCGACGAGGACCAACTGCATGTGCGCTCCAGCGCCAACGATGCAGCCAACGAACTCGCTTGCCAACTCGCCAATCTGGGCGATGAGTATTCAGTGCAAGACATTACTGTCGGTATTCCCGATCCGCAGATCGTGCCTGCGATGCAAGAGGCGTTAGCTCGGAGCGGTATCGCGCTGCGATACGGACCAGGCACATCCGTTTCGCAATCGCCACCGATGCGGGTCATCGAGTTGATTGGGGACTATTTGAACGACGGTTCCATCGATGTTTTCGGGGAACTCGTTCGGGCGCCAGCCATTCATGATTGGTTGATTCGATCGTCCGTCGAAGGATCCGATACCCATTCTCTGCCTCGCGATTTTCTTGCGAGGCTCGATGAGTTTCAACAATCGACGCTCCTCCGCAGTGTAAACGTGCCGGAGTGGCCTGAGGGCAAAGGGCAAGAGATCTTCCTTGCCGTGATCCACAAGATAGATACGTGGCTCAAACCGCTTCGTAGGGTGCACGCCCCGTTGACCCAATGGGCCGGTCCGCTACGCGAAGTCACCAAAGCATTGTACGAAGGCGTCCAAGTCGATCGGCAGGATATGGCGGGCAATCTCGCTCTGCGGGCTTGTTTGGAAATCAATCTCGCTTTGACAAAACTCGCTGGCTTACCTTCCAATCTGGACGCCGAAGTCACGTTTCAAGAGACGCTCGCTTGGTTGCAGAGCCAGTTGGAAACGGTCGCGGCGCCCCCTCCCCAGGACGAAAACGCGGTCGAAATGCTAGGATGGCTAGAGTTGACGCTCGACGATACGCCCGTGTTGATGCTCACCGGAATGCATGATGGAATCGTGCCCGAGAGTGTGAACGGCGATGCATTCCTGCCAAACCAATTGCGGACCGAATTGGGTTTGATGGACAATGCTCGTCGCTACGCTCGCGACTGCTATGCGATGTTGGCCATGTTGCATACCCGCGAACGCCTTGATTTCGTGTTGAATCATCTCAGCTTGGATGGCGATCCCCAAACGCCTAGCCGATTGCTGCTTGCCGTACCCGCGGATCTCCTCGCTAGACGAGTCAAGCTGCTGCTATCGCCCAAGGAGACTCCGGTGCAGCAACTTGTTGCGGATTCATGGGTGCCTCGCGATGGTCAAACCAATATCCCAATACCCGTCCCGGACCCAGCGACAACCGTTCGCGATATGGCGGTTACCGATTTCAAGAAATACGACCAATGCCCATATCGGTTCTATTTGAATCGCGTTGAAAAAGTCCGCGCCTTCGAGCACGATCGATTGGAGTTGGATGGAGGCGGTTTCGGAGATCTCCTTCACTTGTGCTTGGAGGGGCTCATCCATTCTCCCGTCGCGGCGTCGACGGATCCCAAAGAGACGGCCGATTGGCTCACGGAACACCTGCAGTCGATTGCTCGAAAGCGGTTTGGCGTGAAGCCGACACCTGCCCTGCAGATCCAATTGGAACAAGCGGTTCGGCGTTTGGAAGCGTTCGCAGTGCATCAAGCCGCACAAATTGCTGCGGGCTGGCAAATCCAGTCGATAGAACACAAAGTGGAGAAAGCGGACGGCATCGCGCTCGAGATCGATGAACAACGCATGATCGTGCATGGACGGATCGATCGGATCGACTACCATCCGCGGGAGGGGCGATACGCGGTTTGGGATTACAAGACTGGCGATCACGCTGGCAAGCCCAAGGAGGCGCATTTAAAAGCCAATGGGACGTGGACCGATTGGCAATTGCCTTTGTATGGACTATTGATCAAGACGCTGGGAATCGAGGATTTATCAAAGGTTAGTTTTGGCTATATCCTGCTCCCAAAGAATCCTTCCGAAACGCAGTTCATCATCGCAGACTTCACAGCAGCGCAACACGGACAAGCGATCGCGTCCGCCAAGTTGATCGCGAGCAAGGTATTGGCCGGTGAGTTTTGGCCACCGAAGTACAAAGGCATCTCACCGTTCGATGAGTACGGCGCCATCACTCAGCTTCCTGTCGTTCGCCGCTGGGACGAACACGTAGCCAAGCAAGAACTGGAATCCCAGCATCAACTCGAATTGGCTGCGAATATTCAGCCCAACCTCGATGCCGCTAGCGATCCTTGCTCGCCGGATCCGCAACCTGTTCTTGGCGAAAACCAACCGATGCAACAGGATGGCCCGCAAGAGAAAGCGATCGCAAATCGTCATTTGGCAGATGGCCGCCCACCGAACAAATTGCAATTGGAGGTCCATTTATCGAAAGGAAAGGCGGGTGAAGATTGGTTTTCACCGCAAATGATATTGGCATCGGCCGGTACGGGCAAAACGTACAACTTAGCTTCGCGCGCTCTGCGATTGCTTTTCACAGATCAAGCACTTGATTCCATACTGGCGACGACGTTTACTCGTAAAGCGGCGGGTGAAATCCTGCATCGCATCCTCTCTTGGTTGGCCGATGCTGTCGAGAGCGAAGCCGGGTTCGAGCGACTGACGGGCGTGTTGCGACCGCTCGAGATCACTCAGGATACGGTGCGGTATCAACTTGGTCGACTCTGCTCCCATCTGCACCGTTTCCGCGTAAGCACCCTCGATAGCTTTTACTCCCAACTCGCACGCTCGTTTGCATTGGAGTTGAAATTGCCGCCTGGATGGACGCTGTCTGATCCCTTTCAAACCGATCAATTGCAACAAGAGGCCATCAGTCGTATGTTCGACGTGATGGACCGTTCGGCTCTGAAATCCTTGGTCTCGCAGCTTTCCAAAGGAGAAGCGACGCGTGGCATCCGTCGCGAAATTGAAAACGTGGTTACGACGGGCTACGACCTATTTCGAAAGACCACCGCTGAGGCGTGGGATCAACTGACGGTTCCAACGGGTCCCACCGCTGAGCAAACAGAACAGGCACTCCATGTTTTCAAGACGTCGCAACTGGAGCATAAAAGCTATGCGGCCGCACGCGACAAAGCCGCTTCGAAATTCGAGGGAGGAGAATGGAGCGAATTCCTCGGACTGACGCTCGTTCAAAAAGCTGATGAAGCTGTCCCCAAGTATTCCTCCAAAGAGCTTCCGAATGAAACGGTCAAAGCTCTCCAGACCCTCGCGAAAAAATCGGCTGTCGAGGAACTCGCTAGTCGTCGAGCACAAAACGAAGCAGCTTATCGCATGCTTGCGAATTACCACGAACAACTCCAATCCGTCAAGACGAGGCGAAGGATCGTATCGTTTGACGATATCGCCGAACGTCTTTCCCGATGGATGTTAGAAACGATTGCCAAACATAAGCCAGAGGACGACATCGCGGAAAATAGACGCATGCTAACAGGGCTCGTCTCGGAGCCGGTCAGCAAAGCGGACGAAGAAGCCATGCGCGGGATCGCGTACCGACTGGATTGTCCCATCGATCACCTGTTGCTCGACGAGTTTCAGGACACTTCTCCGATGCAGTGGAACATTATCAAACCGTTTGCTGAGGCGATTGTAGAAGGAACGACGCAGGACAAATCGTTCTTTTGCGTGGGCGATAGCAAGCAAGCGATCTATGGGTGGCGCGGTGGCGTCTCTGAAATTTTCGAATCGGTGGGCAAGCAGATCGAAAACGTTCGCCAGGAGAAATTGGTTAAGAGCTATCGCAGCTCGCCCGTCGTAATCGATTTCGTGAATTCGGTATTCACTCAGCTATCCAAACACGATCGCTACTACAACGATGATGAGTCCGAGATCTTTGCCAGCGATACGGAGGCGGTGAACGAGTGGATGAATCGCTATTTTACGAATCACGAAACATCTCGGACGGGTTTGCCGGGCTACGTCGAGTTCCGCAATGCAAACTGCGAAAAGAGCAGAGACCAGGACGGCGAGGAAAGCAGCTATGGTCTATTCGACGAAGTCGCTGATCGCATTGCCGATTTGCATTCAAAATCCCCCCAGGCAGAAATCGGAGTATTAACCCGCACCAACCGCGACGTCGGTCGAATCATCGGGCTGCTCCGCGAACGGGGCGTGGAGGCGAGTCAAGAAGGAGGCAATCCGGTCGTCGATTCAGCCCCGGTATTGCTGCTGCAGAGCGCTATGAAACTTGCCAATCACCCTTCCGATTCCTTGGCCTTCTTTCATGTGAAGCACTCGCCATTGTTGGAGAAAATGGCGCCGGAACTTTCGAGTGACAGTTTTGCCCTGTCGGCCTACCTGCGTCAACAGATCGAGGATTTTGGCTTCGGGAGGTACCTTGGGACCCTTGCCAACATCCTAGCCAACGAGTGTACGGAACGCGATCAAGATCGACTCAAGCAGTTCGTGCAACTGGGATACCGTTTTGACGGCATGCGAAATCATCGCATCAATGACTTTATCGAGTATATCGAGCGACAAAAAGTTTCGGTGCCTGGCATGAGTACGGTCCGGGTCATGACGATTCACCAATCCAAGGGGTTGGAGTTCGATGCGGTTTTTCTACCGACCTTGGATCAAACAATCATCTCGCGGCCCCCTACCTTTGTCGCCATGTACGAGGATCGCACCCAGTCTCCGATCGGTGTCCTCCGCTACATGAATCGTCAGCTCCAAAAGTATTTGGAGGATTCGTGGCGGATTGCTTTTCGCGAGTTCGCCAATCAGCAATTGTCCGAGGCCCTGTGCGTATTCTATGTCGCGCTGACTCGAGCACGGCACGCTTTGTATCTCTATACGTCTCCATCGTCCGGTCCCAAAAAGCGATGGGGTTCGGTTTTGCATTCGATCTTTGCAGGCCCCGGCCAATGCGAGCAACCGGGCATCGTCGTGCGAAGCTTCGGCGAGCAAAACTGGCACGAATCGCTTCAACCCCTGGAGATCGAATCGATTGCAGAGGGCGTGCAGCAAACGATCGAATCCTATCCCGTTCGCAACATCGCTTTGAAGCGGGATACAGGCTCGGTTCGGCGAATGCCATGGCTGCGTCCAAGCCAAAAGGAAACGCAATCTCTCGTCGATTTGGCCACGCAGTGGTCTGCCGAAAGCACCACCGGTTCCGTCATTGGCAAGTTGGTGCACCGATGGTTCGAGGAGATTCGCGGTTGGATCGAGGACTACAAACCAAACAAGAAAAAGCTTAAAGAAATCGCAAACGGAACGCTAACGCAAGAAGAAATGAGCCAATTGAAGCTCAACGATTGGGTGGACCGATTTGTTAGCTACTGCGAGATGCCGTCGGTACAGCGCGCGTTAAGCGCAGATCGCTATCGAGAGTGGCATCACCCTCGTATGTTGCATTTGGAGGTAACCAATGAACGGCGACTGCTCCAAATCATCGATGGGCAAATGCTGCGCGGGGTGATCGATCGATGCGTTTTAGGTTTCGATGGCGATCGGGTTGTCCGCGCGGAGATTCTGGATTTCAAAACCGATCGGAAACCGGATTCCGCGTCATTAGCGGATTGGGCCGACGACCGAACCCAGTATCACGGCAGGCAGTTGCGAACGTACCGTCGCGTTTTGTCCGACCAGTTTGGATTGCATCCCGATAGCATTCAGTTGACTCTGCTCCTATTGAGCGAAGACCTGCAGATTTCAGTGCCATAAGGCGAGCGTCAGGCTGAAACATACCAGCCGTCGTTTGAGACCATTATCTCGAACGAACAAACGGACGGGACAAAGGTCCCATCCTAC
>JANODW010000685.1:0-1529 GCA_031412875.1 Pirellula sp.
GTCAGCTCGGAACGGTTCTTCTTAGGCAATCAATTGTTTGCGGGCTATAACGCCTCGTATACGGCAGATGGAGCGCTGAGGCGCGGGGGCGGCGGAGCAAGCCGATCTACCGTGAACGCGGGAACCTTTTCGCGAGGGCCGCGCGGGATTGGTCTTCAACGCCAGTTCACCAATGGAGCGGACTTGATCGTTGGGTTTGCCAATTCGCTGACTTGGCAATTGGCTGGTCCCAATACTCAGAGCGCCGCCACGTTGGTCGACTTTAGTTTCATCCAACCGCTGTTGCGTGGAGGTGGGCGCGATGTCGTGATGGAACGATTGACCTTGGCGGAGCGAACGCTGCTATACAACGTCCGCGCGTTTGAACGCTACCGCACTGGTTTCTACACCACGGTGACGGTGGGGCGAGCAGCCGAACCGGGACCAACACGGCGGGGTGGCCTTTTTGGCGGAGCGGGACTTCAAGGCTTCACGGGACTCGGTGGCGGGTTCGGAACAGTGGGAACGGTTCAGAACAACGCGGGCGGCGGTTTCGGTGGCGGCGGTGGTGCTGTTCCCACAGTAGGAGGATTTTTGGGACTCGTCCAAAATCAACTTCAAATCAGCAATGCCGAAGAGAACGTTGCGCGACAACGAGAAAACCTTGCAAGGTTTGAGGATACGTTGAGGGAGCAATTGCTGATCATTCCAGCCAGCCAGGATGCGATACCGAGCCAACAGCTCCAAGTCGCGCAAGCTCGCCAATCTCTGATTGGTTCGCAAGCAAATTTGCTGCAGTTGCGATTCAACTACGAACAGTCGATGGACAATTTCAAAGGGACCTTGGGCTTGCCGCCGTACGTTTGCATTGAGATCAAGGACCCGATCTTGGATCAATTCAATCTGATAAGCAAAGAGCTCAAGAATCGGCGCGATCAAGTTGCTGATCTTCGAAATTCGATCGGCGATAGCAACAGCAAGTTGCTAGAGCTCAGTCCCATTCAGATCGATAAGCAAACAGGTTCTAAATTCCGATCCCTGAGATGGAGCGACGAAACAGCCGCGGCCGTCGGCGAAATCCGAGGTCGAATCAGCAAGATAGAGTCGATCCGTCGAACTCTATTGGATCGCGATTTTGGCCAACTGCGACAAGACATTCAAAAATTGAGTAGCGTTTCTGGTGCCCGCGAGATGGAGTTAGCACGGCTTCGCGAAGTTTACGAAAACGAGAAGTCTACCGTTTGCAACTTGCTGCCGACCGAATCCTTGGACATTGCGCTTCTCGACTCGGGGGAGATCCGTGCATTGCCGGAGGTCCTATCCAAAGAAGTTGCCAGGTTGGAAAAAAGATTCCAGGATAGAGAATCCAAAATCCAGAAATTGGATTCGGACCTTGAGAAGTTGCTGAGCAAGCGGGACGAGACCGACGGGAAAAAACTCTTTGAAGCACTTCGCGATCAGGCGCTTTTACCTAGCCAAAGCATCCTCGCCGAATTTGCCGAAGACGTTCTCGCTTTGCAGGTGCTTCAAGCTCGGGCGAGAATCGAAAG
>JANODW010000686.1:0-13323 GCA_031412875.1 Pirellula sp.
GCTAGCGGAAGATGGGCTCGATAACCAACGATTGCTTTCGTTCATTCTCAGGAAGGCAGGTGCTACGGTAGACGTTGCCGAAGACGGACAAGTCGCCTTAGATATGCTGAACAAATCATCAAAAACGAATCTGCCTTATGATCTTCTGCTCACCGACATTCAAATGCCAGTCATGGATGGATGCAGGCTTGCAAGAACGATACGGAGCCAAGGTATCAAGATGCCGATCGTCGCGGTGACGGCGCATGCTCTTGCTGAGGATCGTCAAAAATGCTTGGACGCAGGTTGCGACGATTACTTGAGCAAGCCCGTCGATAAGCACACTCTCGCAATGGTTTGTTCCAAGTGGATTGCGACGCAACGTTAGACGCAGCCTTTTGTGTTTTCCAAGCGGCAGGTCACGAGCCAAATGCCAATCACTTTCGCGGAACGGCGCAAGCCGTCCGGTCAGGACCTGAAAAAAACCGCTTTGATCTCAGCCATAATACCGGAGGTGTGGCGACCTCCGCTACGAAAAGGAGTGCCATTGAGCGCGAGAAGCGTTGGCTGATTTATGCGACGACGGATTTCGCAAGCGGAAACAACGCAAGCGTTTCGTCGGCTATTTGAGTAGTAAGCATCTCCTCCAGCATTTCCAAAGCGATGGCGCCTAATACGCCATCCAAAGTGCGATGGTCGCAAATGAGCACAACTTCGCATTTACCCTCCTCATCGATGGGCCCGAAGGCCAAGCTAGAAGTGGTCACCAGAGGATGGTACGCGTTCAGAGCGCCATGCCCACCTACGCTCGAAATGCTAAAGGTACCGATGTGCTTGGCGCGATTGCGGCCAGACCAAGTCGTGACCCACCCCCAAACCAATCGACGGAACCATGCGGGACAACGTTCGAGTAACAAGCCTTCGCCAAACACATCGCGGATGGGGGCATGGCTGAACGCATCGAGTTGTTGTTGGAGTTCGATCAGCGACGTCGTCTCAGGACTCTTCCATCGCCCCCAGATCAGCCGCTCGTTTCCATCGTCATCCTTGCGATGCACCGATAATGAGGCCACCGAATGCGGATGTCGATACAGGTGATTGCGAGGGTAGGTTACGAAGATCTCTCGCAATTCCGGAATGCGACAGCAGACCAAACTGTATGCTTTGGCGAAAAGGGTCGACCATGCGATCCGGACCTGGGCGCTTTTGCGAATGCAGGATAGCTTGTTCAAATGCATCCGGCGGATCAGAGGGAAGCTTGGTACCGCTTGCGAGATACGGATGATATCGAGAACCGTATTGCGATGTTTCGGAAAGGGGCGTCGGCTCCCTTTGTGTGGAGTCGCTTCACCGAGAGGGTTCAGGTCTGCCATGTGAGCCGCAGCGCGGAGCTGTGATCCTTTCTTCATCGCATCCACGGTAGGCTTGCGATCTTTTGCTGACGAATGACGGCTTACGTTGTACGCAACGGTCGCATCCGGCAGATGCGACCTACAAGTTTGTCGGCGGTACGCGCGGTACCCTCTCCTAACGTGTTTGACGGGGAGGTGCCTTTTGAGGCATCGCCTTTTCAAGCGTTTCCATGGCTGCCTTGGTCTCGGCAGAGCCTAGTCTCGCTTTGTTGGTCAAGAAGTTCGTGATCTGTGCGTCGGCAATCATGCTCGCCAAGTGAGCGTCCATCGCAATGCGTTGCTTCTTTTCGAGAATATCCTTGTACAACTCGTCTTTGACCGCGTTAAAGTCCTGGACCACGGGGGTGGTGAACCCTTGGCTTTTCAAGATCACGTATTGGCCGTTGACTTCCACGATCCCAGAGAGGTCACCGGGTTTGAGGTCAAACGCGGCCTTTTCCAAATTGGGCTGGCCGCCATTCTTTCGAAGCGGCGGTACTTTGCCCATATTGCTTTTGGAACTGGGTTCGACCGAATACTGGTGGGCAAGGTCACCGAAGAACTGTTCGGATGGTTTGCTGCGAGCCATCCCCCAAACCTCTTCCGCAGTGCGTTGGCTGCTTAAGACAATCGCTAACACTTCGGCGCGTGGCCCGTAGTTGGAATCAAACCCTTTTCTCAAGTCCTCGTCCGTCACTTGGACTTTGCCCTCGATCAGTTTTTTGAGAGCGACGGTCGGCCAAATGGCGTCTCGTATGTACAGTTCGGGCGTGATGTTGTCTTCCGCGACGACGTTTTTCATCCATGCATCGATGTCGGGTGTTCCATCTTTTCGAATGAAACCGTAGTAGTCGGCAGCGCGCCGGATCTCGTTGTCAATGTCCGCCTGAGTGACTTGAAGGCGGCTGGCCATGAGAGCCCCCTCGATCAACTTGCGATTGATCTCACCCTCGAGGATTTGCGGTCCGTGCCGTTTTACGCAAGCCTCATCAAACCGTTGCGTTGGGATGCTTTGTCGATTCACTATGGCGGCAACGCCTGGATACTGGGACTCCAGTTCAGGTTTGCCGTACACGATGACGACTTCTGCTTTGGATCGCAACGAGGTGTATACTGTCTCTGCCATTCCGCGCAGCTTGTAGTCCTCCAGCTCGGTCTTGATGCGGTTTTGGATCTCTTGCATCTGCGCGCCGGGTGGATTTGTCGGAGGGACATGTTTCACGCATTGCAAAATGACGCTGAACTCGCCGGCCGGAAAGACTTGGGAAACCTGATTCGGTTGCAATCCAAATGCGATCTTCTCCAGTTCGTCGTCGCCGCTGTACTTCACGATGAGGGGCAGGAGACCTTCCACGCTCGCGCTGGATGGATCTTCGCTATGGTTCTTGGCCAGCGTTTTGAAGCTGTCTGGATTTGCCATCGCTTCCTTTTGAAGCTGTGCAACCCGTTTGGCGTCTCTGCAAGCGATCATGCGAACTTGAACCTTGGGACCGAGCTCCCGCTGGAATGCTTGGTCAATGTCTTGCGGAGTCACTTGGATTTGTCCCCTGGACAAGCCTCGAAGGGCCAGCATGGGCCAAATGATGTCCGATGCGTATTGCTCCGGCGCGATACCGCGCTCATCCTGAATGAGCTTTAAATACATAGCCGTCGACAAATTGAACTTGCTCGCAGTGCGCGCGATCTCATCATCGATGTTCTTGTGCGTGATCTCGATCTTCTGAGCTAAACAAGCGGCCTGAATGAGAGTCTTGTTGACCAAGTCCTCCAAGACCTCAGTTCCGTATCGGAGTTTGCATTGGGCTGCAAGCTCCTCCAGCATGATGCCGTTGCCATTGACCGTCGCCACTACCTTCGGCGCAAAGTTTGCATCGTCGGGGACTTTCTTGGATGATGACGCGTTCGAGGCAGGGACACCTTTCTGATTCTGTGGCTTTCCCTGCGCCCGGTCCTGACCATAAGTGCTGTGAGTGCTCAGAGCGAATGCGAGTGGGAGGACGATTGCAGAACGACATGCATTGCGCAATAGGTTCCGACGGCGATTTTGTTCGGTAGAACGCATTTGTTTTCCTCATGAAAATGCGGGACAATACTGAGTCGCCCACGTTGAATTCCAACCAGCCGATGGCCTCTTGGCACCGGATCCAATCTGGTTCGTTGAGAGCTGCGTAAGGCGGGGAGTGTACGAAGTTGGCGAACTCCAGGTCAAGATGCAAAAGAGTCAAGATGAAAATGAGTCAAGATGCAAAAGAGTCAAGATGCAAAGCTCTCTTGACCCGGCCATAGAAATGCTGCTAGTCACAACCGACGGGTGGATCGCCGTATCGTTGGAAATGCGGATCGCTGTGGCTAGCGGGCAGAGTTACTCTTTGCATTCAACCGTTGATTCCCAAGGGATAAGTCCAAGAAGGCACGATCGATGCGAGTTTTAGCTATCAATGCACCTGGTGTTTTGGCCCGTGATCTTCAGAAGCGAGTCAATAGAACAGAGGGAATGAAGCTGCTGATTGCCGACACTGCGAATCCGTTGCCCGAGGAATCGGGGGCGGTGCGATTTGTAAAGTTTTCCAGTCGCAGGAAAGTCGATCTGGAGGCGATTGCGAAACTTCGAAAGACTATCCGCGATTTTCGACCGGAGATCGTTCATTCGTTTCTGCCCCGATCGCTTTCTCAAACGGTGTTAGCGACCATCGGGCTTCGGAATCCGCCTAAGATCGTTTCCTTTTACGGCATCACCCGAGTTCCGTCGTGGCGCGAGCCCGCCGATTGGATCTCCTATCTTTCCCCGAAAGTGGCGATGCATGCGTGCGAATCCCATGCGGTTAAAGATGCGATGGTTCAGGGTGGTATTCGCGAGAACAGATGCCAAGTCATTTACAATTGTGTAGAGGGTGAGATCGATTCATTGACGCGAGAGGAATTGCGAGCGAAATTCGATATCCCGTCGAAGAGTTTTGTTTTGGGCACGGTGGCGACGATACGGCCCGTCAAGGGGATAGATGTGCTGTTGCGTGCGCTGATCGAGTGCTGCGACATCGAAAACTGGGTTGCCATCATCGCTGGCCCGGTCCTCGATCCGCGCGTCAAAGAGTTGGCGAGCGACCCACGTTTACTAGGCCGGCTGCGGATGCCAGGATATATTGAGCCTGCGTCGGCGCTCATGAAAGGGATGGATCTATTCATCATGCCATCGCGGAAAGAAGGCCTATGCAGAGCGCTGTTGGAAGCGATGGGGCAAGGAGTATGTCCCGTTGTCAGCAACGCCGGGGGCATGAAGGAAATCGTCAGGGACGGGGTGGATGGAGTGGTCATCCCAAGCGAAGATGTAACGGCCCTCGCGTCCGCCATTCGACAGCTCCATTCAGATCCCGCTCGCATCTCACGGTTCGGAGCGTCAGCCTTGGAGCGGGTTCAGTCGATGTGCGCACCGCATGTCGTCGGCGATCGGCTCATGGATATGTACCAAAGGCTGTCAGCATGATTGCTGTGAGTTTAATTGCTGTCAAATCGGTCGCTCTTGCATCGAGTCGAGTTAATTGTTAATACCCTTGGCATGCACGATAGCGATTCCATTCCTTCGAAAAAAGTACGCCCGCGTTCGAGACGTTCCGTTCGAGCCGATGGCGGTCTGTTTTTGAGGTGGAATGCCGGCGCATGGATTTTCTTGCTTGCGGTTTGCGGAGTGGGATGCAATCGCAGCAGTCCCTATTTAACAGCCAGCCCATCGGGTTTCTTGAATCCCAATCCGGCTCCCAACTTGGCCGTTCCGCAGATTTCTGCGCAGCTTGCGGAGTATGAGCGGCGAGCCAAATTGCTCGACGAAAACAACAGGCAACTCACCACGCAGTTGGCTCAATCGCAGCAGCAAATGCAATTGTTCAAGGAACAGTCGGAATTGGCTCGGCGGCAGTTGATGGACGTCAGCAACCAATTGCAGCAGTCTCGTGTAGCGAGCGTGCAAAGCAATCAGCAATTGCGAGGGTTAGAGGGGCGGGCCAAAGTCGATTCGCCTTATCCAGAACGGCGTGGGGGCGCGAAGCTGACGGCCAATACCAGCAACAAAATCGGGAGCGAGTCACTGCGGGATCTTGGCTATCCGGTCGAGAATGATGGTTCGGTGGTACGATTGCGAGTCCCTGCGGACCAGCTCTTTCAACCCGGCACCGCTCAGCTTTCCCCGTCTGCCTCGAGCATTCTCGATCGCATCGCCGATACTTTCAAACGCAGTTATCCCCGCCAGCGGATCGCTATTGAGGGACATACCGACAATTCGCCACTTTATGGGGGGGCGTTTTCAACAAGCCATCAGTTGGCTGCAGCTCAGAGCAATGCGGTGCTTGAGCATTTCACTCGTCGCAATCAAATGCCCGGAAATCAGCTTTTCACCCTCAATCACGGCGACAACTACCCCATCGCGGACAACCAAAGTCCAGCCAGCCGGGCCAGCAACCGACGGATCGAATTCGTCATCTACCCCGAAACGTTTTAAGCGTTTTTCTGCCTCTGGGCATTGGCGTCTGGGGCCATCGCGACGCGTCATTTCCGGCAATCGGACAGAAAAATGAGTATTTGTCGCAACATTTGATCGCTCATGCAGTTGAATCCCTGCCGCTCAAACAAGACAATAGATATGGATTGAATGAGGGTGCGTGCTTTCTCCCATCGGGTTGAGCAAATGTTGAAAAGACCGCGAAAAAACGAGGATAAAGACTCCCCTGCGGAGCTAGATGCCCCCATCGCATCCGGGGACACGCAGCGCGATGAACTTCCGGGAACAGACCGAACCGGGAAACAAGCCGTCGACAGGGCCTCGGCCGTTCATGGTGACGATAACGATAACGGTGACCGTGAAGATAACGGAGACGATAACGGGGACGATAACGAGGAAGGTGACGAAGACGGCGGCGTAGAAATCTCCTGGTTCGATCCGGAAACCAAAGCGTTTCTTGTGAGCATGTGTGTCCACCTAGGAATCGTGCTGGCCTTGGCTTCGTTCACGGTGGTTACCCAGCCGGAAATCATGTCCCTTTTTATCGTCTCGCAACCCATTGTCGAGGAACTTGCCCCGCTCGATATTGTCAACGACATCGCTTATTCGGAAGCACCTACCGAGGAGATCGGAGCGAACTCAGTCGGGCTAACAGACATGGCTTTGTCCTCGGCTGAGACGCTTGCCGACATTTCCGAGATTCCGTCGCTCGAAGTGGATCTGGCGCTGCCCAATGCGACGGTTCAAGTTTCATTGGACATCAAGGAAGCGATTGGCTTAACCGAATCCACCAAAGCGGTGCGAGGAATGACCGGTGTGGGGGAAACGGGGACCGAGGGCGCCGTTGACAGGATTACTTATGAATTGCTGCAATCGATCGAACAGCGTCCCACGTTGGTCGTTTGGTTGTTCGACAGCTCGGTCTCGATGGTAAAACGTCGGAAAGAGATCCGCGATCGATTCGACCGTATCTACCAGCAGCTAGGGATTGTTCAAGAAGAAAAAAAGAAGCGGGGCGCGGTGAATAGCGACAGCGATTCGCTCATCACCTCGATTGTTTCCTTTGGCAAAGACATTCAGTTTATGACCAAGAAGCCTACGTCGGACTTGGCCGAAATACGCGGGGCGATCGACCATATTGAAATCGACGAGTCGGGTGTCGAGATGGTTTTTCATGCGGTCAAAACAGTTGCGGATCGATTCAAGTCGATGCGTACGTCGCGCGGACCAAGCGATCCGGAACGCAACGTGGTATTGATCACGATTACCGACGAACGCGGAGACGACATGCCGATGGCTGACGAAGCGATCGCGCTGTGCAAAAAATATGCGATCCAGTCGCACGTGCTTGGGGTACCGGCCCCGTTCGGTCGCGAGTTCACGTATATCAAATTCGTCGATCCGGATCCGAAATTCGATCAAACACCGGATTGGCGGCAAGTCGATCAAGGGCCTGAGACGCTGCTGCCCGAGCGTGTCCATTTGGGATACCAGGACAACTACTTCGAGGAGCCCATCATCGATTCTGGGTTTGGTCCCTATGCATTGGCTCGGATGTGTTACGAGACAGGCGGGATCTATTTCTCGATACATCCCAATCGGCAAGTTGGAAAAAGGGTGGACGCTGGCAACATCGAAGCGTTCGCTTCTCGCATGAGCTATTTCTTTTCCCCGGAAGTGATGGACATGTACCGTCCCGACTATTTGAGCGAGGCGGAATACATGACCAAAATAAAAAAGAACCCATTCCGAGCGACGTTGATCCAAGCGGCCCAGATCGCAAGGGTTGGTACACTCGACAAACCGAAGCAAGTCTTTATCAAAAAAGAGGAGGCGACATTTGTTCGCGACTTGACGGTCGCTCAGCAGGAGTCCGCTCGACTCGCCCCCGAACTGATCAGCCTATGCACAATCTTGGCAGAGGGGGAAAAGTATCGGAGCAAAGAGACATCGCCACGCTGGCTGGCAAGCTTTGATTTGTCGTATGGCACAGCGCTCGCTGCCAAAGTACGTGCGGAAGCATACAACGCCATGCTGGCAAAAGCCAAACGAGGCATGGCTTTCGAGAAGCCAGCGAGCAATACTTGGAACCTCAAGCCGACCGACAAAATCACTGTCGATAGCAAGTTGGAAAAAGAGGGCAAGCTCGCTACCGAATTGCTTGGAGGGGTCATCGAAAAACATAAAGGAACCCCGTGGGCGCTGCTTGCAGAGCGAGAGTTATCGCATCCGCTCGGATGGGAATGGACAGAGTCCTTCACCGATCTCGATCCACCGCCCAAGGCCGCGAATACCCCCCCGCGACCGACACCCCCACCGACCGTCTCGGCGGACGACAAGGCTCGGATGCTCGCCCCACCTTTGCCCAAACGTCCCATCACGAAGATCTAGCGTTAAGCAGATCGAATGTTAGGACATTTGACGATCGCGTCAATCAGCGAACCCATGCCGAGCTTCATTCGTGTCCCTTGCTTTGTTCTGTGATCTTTCAGAATTGTCGCGAATCGCTTCGAGCAACTGGTTCGAACCGACACCAATGCGAGGAACGCTTGTAGTCACCAAGGCCGAAGACTAGCGCGACGGATTGCAAGTTTCGTTGCACTGTGCAATCTAGTTACTAGGCTCTGCCTAGTAACTCAATGCAAGCGAGGCTCCGCCTCGCCGAAATGCCTTCTCAGTCTGTGAACTCAGGAGGCAGGAGCCCCACGGTAGTGCGTTCCCACGCAGAGCTTGGGAACGAGTCGTCCCCTGTGCAACGCTCATTCCAATCCGTGGCACTATCGCGGAATCACAGGCATATTGGAGTTTGCGACCGCAATGTTTTCCACTTGGGCAACTTCCAGAACCGCGGAGAACTCCGGTCCTGGTTGGAGAAACAAGGGACCGTCGGCCGTCTCTTGAATGGCGTGCAAACCATGATGGCGTGTCATCTCAAGCGCAGCCAGGAACATGGCGACCAGAGCGCTCTTGTGCATGCCGATCTCGAACAGGTCTTGCAGTTCGATACGGTTGTGTTGTTGGATTTGTTGGTGGATACGCTGCATGTACACGTGAATGGGGGTCGTATCGTACTGGATATTGTGCTGCGGAACTTTTTGTCGCGCTTTGAGAATGCGACCGAACGCGCTGACCAAGTCCCAAACTTCGACTTTGGCGATTGGTAGTTCTTTGGCATCGACACGTCGGGGCGGCAGATCGCTTGAAAGCCTCGCATAGCGTAGCTGCCATCGTCGACTCTGTTCGTCCAACAGGCACGCAGCATCGCGGAATCGTTTGTACTGAACGAGGCGATCGACCAACTGCGGCATGGAGGTTTCTTGGCCAATGTCGACTGCGGTATCCGTCGATTCCTGAGTGGGCAGCACCGAGGACGCTTTGAGTTCGATCAGTTGGCTGGTGATCTCGACAAACTCCCCCACATCGTCCAGATCCAATTCCTTCAATATGTCTAGATATTCCAAGTATTGGCGGGTGATCTTGGCGAGCGATAGTTCTTCCAATGGCAACTCTTCGCGACGGACCAAATAGAACAGCAGTTCCAGCGGCCCGTTATAACAAGGTAGATCGACTCCAAAAACCATGCTTCGATCCAACGTTATCGCGTTAGCCCCATGGTGAAGGAGAAAATCTGTCGGTTGTCGGAGTCCGCGAATGACACGGGAAACGCGAAGTCGAAAGCAAGGGGAGCGGGGCCCAACGCGGGGACGGCGATTCGAGCGCCAAAGCCAGGCGCAACGCGGAAGTTCTTCGCGTTCAATTCGATTTCCCTCTCGACGGTCCCGTAGTCTACGAACGCAACCATCCTGAGCATATCATCGGCCGTGACGGGCATCATGTATTCAAACGTTCCCAGCATCTGGAATCGTCCCCCGACCTGGACATCGCTCTCGACCGGACTTGCTCCGCGGAAAGCAAATCCACGCATGGTCGACACACCACCCGCGAAGAAATTCTCAAACAAGGGAGTGTCCACGCCGGTGAATCCCAATCGCATGGAGCTGGTAAACGTATGCCGTCCACCGCCGTCAGCCCGTTGCCGAACCAAGAAGTAGCGACTGAAGTTGACTTGACCGCGTGGGAAATCGAATTCGCCAAAGGTCTGATCATAAATCAATTCGAGCAAGTGTCCTTCGGTAGGCAAGAAGGGGCTATCCTTGGTGTTGTGAGCGAGTCGAACGCGGCCAGTATACAAATCGTTGCTCCCGGCAACCCGGTCCAAAGCGGGCACACCGGCGACTCGCAAATTCGAAATCTTGACGTCTTCGCCGCGCAGTTCGGTAGTCACCGACAAATCCGGAGTCACTTCGTATCCGACGGCGACGCGTGCCCCCAGCCGTTGTTCGGTCCAGTCGCGATAGCCACGAGTAAAGTAAAAGCCCCCGACCGACAAACTAAATGGCGAATAGCCAAACAGATTGGGTTCTGTCCAACTGAAGGTGTATCGCTGCACCTGCGTTCCTGGCACCAACTCCACGCGGAAGTTTTGGCCGGCACCGCGGAATGCTCCATTCAACAAATCGCCTGGCCGCCGAGGCCAATTGCGAATGTCAAAGTTGCGTTCTTCGATAACAAAGTTGCCAGCAAGCCCCAGGTCGCTATTGACCGATCCGCCCGCCGAAAATCGACCGGTCTGCGCTTCTTGAACGTAGACATCCACAGGTATATCCCGGATCCTCGGGTTGTAATCGCCATAGGGCGAATTATCCAGAAGATTGGAACCACCTCCCAGTTTCCATGGCTCTTCCAACGGCGGTGCATTCTGAATGACGGAGTTCGGAGGAGGAAGAGGCTGCCCGTTGTAGGTGGGGGGCGCAATGGGTTGTTGGTAAGGTTGTTGGTACGGTTGTTGGTACGGCTGGTTGGTCGAGCCCGGGGGGGTGTAAGGTTGCGGAACGGCGTATCCGGGCGCGGGGGCTACGGTTGGGGGATTGCCATAAGCGTTCGGTGCGTTTTGAGTGTTCGGTGTGGGGAGCGCATACGAGCCACCTGATCCGTAGGCGCCGCCGTTCGCATTGGGGACAAACTGTGGGTTCGCATTTGGCGAATACGGCGATGCACCGATATTGTACCCCGTGGAAGGACCTGGACCCACTTGTTGCGCATTGGCTGACGAACCCGGATGCATGCAGATGCCCATCGATACAAACAGCGCAGAAACAATGCCAATCCGTAGACGATTGCGTTGCTTCATGAGAGGTTTGCTTTTGATGAGTGGACTTAACATAGTTGGATTCAAAGCGTCGTTTGCGACTTGCTCAATGGACGATCGGTATTCTGTTAGCGGTTGGAACCAAATTCCCGGCTTACATCTGCGGGTGGATCGATACGAATGTTTGGAACGGTTCCTTCGCTGGGTTTATCATTGAAAATCCCGAGTCCTTTGAGTCGACGTTCGGCATTGTCGATCTCGGGACCATTGGCGATGCTTCCAGGTCGAATCTTGCCTAGGGGTTGCATGACGACGCGTTGTTTGGTGCGGTCGCCTTCGATGTGCACTCGGACTTCGCTGATGCGGTACACATCGCCTTCGCCAACGTTGTAAACCACGTCGACTTCACCATTGGGTTGATAGATTAGTTCCCCGACCACTTCGGCAAAGATATGGCCTTGGGCTCCATAGAGGTCTCGCAGGAACTTCTCGTCGGTAGACTTGTTGAGTTGGAGAAAGGGGTCGCCCGACTTGAGTTTCAAATGGGGGAGCAGCTCGCTCGGTTGGTATCGCTTGAGGCCGGCGATCGACACGGACTTGACACGATATCGCTGGCCTTCGGAAATGACGAAGGTGAGATCCAAAAAGTCGCCGCTGGCGTTGTAGTCCTTTCGGAACTCGACGCGTGCGTCAAAGTAACCCAGAGATCTGTAATAGCCCATGAGCGTATCGCGATCCCCCTCCATTTTGTTGTCGGAGGCCATATTGAACATGTACGAAGTCAAACCGCCGCGGGAATCTCGGCTGCTAATCTTGGTCTTCAGAATTTCTGAGGAGAAGGCTTGATTGCCGATAAACTGAATCTTGTTGATGCGTTCGACGGGACCTTCATTGATGATAAACTCGACCTCGCGCTCGCCCTGCTTGAGCCCTTGAGCGACTTGGATATCGATCTGGTTCATCCCCTTGTCTTGATAAAGCTCCAATAGTCTGGACTGAGCGGACTTGAGGGAACTGGGGTCCAGAGGGTCTCCTTTCTGAATGCCTGCGTGCTTGCTGAGAGCTTTGTCATCGAGACGTTGGTTGCCTCTGAAGATCACTTTCTTGATGATCGCCCGTTCCTCGACGATCAATCGGATATGAACTCCGTCGGGTGCCTCGGTGGAGTAGGGAGTGATTTTTTTAAATAGATTGGTTCGGTAGAGGGTGTTGATATCTCGGCTTAGCGTTTCCTTGTCATAGGTTCGATCTTCTCGAGACTGCATCGTAGACAGGATGAAATTCTGTGACACGCTGCTATTGCCTTCGATGCTGACCGAAAGGATGGTTGCTCCCTCTTTGCTCTCGCGTCCGACCGGTCCTCCGCTTTCGTAGAGTCGATCGTTGAATTTAGGTTCAGAAAATGCGGGTGCGCCCGCTCCCGGTGCACCGCCGCTCCCAGCCATCTGTCCCAAAGCCATCGAGCCATTGAAAAGCAAAATGGAAGCCGCAAGCGTTTGACGAATGAGCTGATTCTGATGGTACATGATTCGCCTCGCAAACTTTTCGGTCATCTCGGTGTTGGAACAGATCTCGGTCACTGAATACACCAAAGAAGTTTCACAGAGCAACCTCAGCCCTGGCAGACTTTAGTTTTTTCAGAAATTTTTGAGTAGAATACGCTCGGCCCAAACTCTTTATCCCACCCAAGCCCACCGTCTTGCCGACCATGCTCCTCCCAAATTGCCCACTCCTTTGGATTACTCTGTTTTCTACCGCTCTCGCGACCACCATCGCGCAGACCGACCTTGCCGCGCCGGATCGATTTGTTCCGGCGGAACCCATCTCGGCGAAAGAACTATTCGGTCAAACGATTCGCGATTCGCAATTCCGGTCGCCGGCCGAAGAAATGGCTGGTTTCCACCTCCCCGACGGCTTTCAAATCGATTTGATCGCCTCCGAGCCGACGATTTCCAAACCGATGAACATGGCGTTCGATGCCCGTGGCAGGCTCTGGATTACCCAGACCACCCAGTATCCGTTCCCAGCAAAAGAGGGTGAGAAAGGGACCGACGGCATCGTGGTTCTGGAAGACAAGGACAACAACGGCAGCTTCGAGACATCGCGAGTGTTCGCCGATGGTTTGAATATTCCGATCGGACTGCTCCCTTATGGCGATGGAGTGCTTTGCTTTTCCATTCCAAATATTCTTTTCCTGCGAGACACCGACAAGGATGGTGTTTGCGACCAACGCGAAGTGGTGATCGGCCCGTTTGATACCACTCGAGACACCCATGGAATGGTGAATTCGTTGCGCATGGGCTCGGATGGATGGG
>JANODW010000687.1:0-22141 GCA_031412875.1 Pirellula sp.
GATGCGATCACGCACCGTCATCGGTTTTATGGCAAGCGATTGAGTTGGGCTACCGATGGGATGCGCGTCGATCTGCCCCGTCCTTGCGATTTCTAAGACGGTCCCGCTAAAAATTTCGCGTGGCGATTGCAGAAGGCTGACTCGCACTTCGGTGCCGACTTGGATCCCAGGCACTTGCTCCTCCGCTAAATTGCATTCGATGCAGGCCGCTCGATCGTTGAAAATCCACCCGATGACTGTCCCTTGCTCCATCCACCGCCCATTCGCAGCCGGCGAAGTCCAGAACGAAGGAACCTTTGCTACATTGGGTGTGCTTGTGCCGAGGGCCATATCGCTCGGATTCATCGGAATGTCCGCAGGGATCGCTACCGCAGCCTCGAACCAACCCGACGATGGGGCGGGGATGATCAATCTCGCCAACTCCGCGCGCTCCCGTTGCAATGCGTCGGAAGCGAACGCAATCTCCGATCGCAACAGCGGAATGGAACCGCCCGTTCTCGGATCCAAAAATGCAATCCTTTTCTCAAGGATATCGAGCTGACAAACTTTTTTTAGCCAAACGGACTCCAACTCCAAGATCCGTTTTTCGATGGCTGGGTTTTCAAGCGACAGGATGACATCGTCTGCCTCCAATCTCCCTTCGGACAAGCTCGATACAGCCTGAACGATACGTCCCGATTGCCCGCTGTAAATCGGCTGCCGGTCTCCCATTTGAAACGTGCCGACGGAATGAACGCGGCTCGGCAGAGGCATATTGACCGCCCACGCAATCAAAAGCGACACGGCTGTCCAGCCCAACCACGCAGCGGACTTGCCTAGCTTCCTAGATCCGTCGTCCGATTTCTTTGCAAGTGTCCAAGCGGCCATGGAGGTGATCGCCCAACAGCATCCATAAAGCACGATCCCAGCCAGACCGAGCCCTGCCAATTGCAGTTGACTAGCAGCATAGTACACCATCGCGAGCAGCCCAAACATCAATACGGCTCGCTGCAGAGACGAGGCCAAAAAGTAGCCTGACAAAAACAGCGAGAAACGGAACGACTCGCGCCCCGATCGCCCATCCAGCATCGTATCCAGCGCCGCAAAAGAGCGTTCCCGCAGATTCTGCGTGTTCAACCAATCGCACAAGACAAAGTAGCCGTCGTACTTCATCAGCGGATTGGCGTTGAATAAAAGCGTCGTCACGGTGCAGACCAGTAGGGTCTGCAGCGCGGTATCGTGGATCCAACCCGGATAGGTCGCCAGCCATAGGATCGAGGCAAAAACCGCCAGGACACACTCGGAATAAATACCTGCCAAGGCAATGCCCATACGGGTGAACCGGTTTCCGATCCTCCACGAATCGGTGATATCCACATAGGGACAAACCATCCCAAAGCTAATCATCAAGCCAGCGTCTTTGCAAGCTGCACCCGCACGCTTGCAAGCGACCGCATGTCCCAACTCATGAGCCACCCGCGTACTCAAAAAAATAGCTCCAAATCCGACCAGCATTCCAGGCGAACGCAGCGACTGCAGGTCGGGCAACTCCGCCAACAACGCTTCGTAACGCATGGCGATCAACCCCAATGCGACCCCCAGCGCGCTCAGCCAAAAACAAATAGCTGCACCTGAGTATATCCAGCCTAACTTAAAGGCGATCGGAGCGATCCATCGATCAGGCGAACCCAACGGATACTGGACTTGGGTCAATTGCTGAAGCCAACTGCCGATCCATTGGATCAACGCCAAAAACCAATGGGATTGTTGCAGCCTCATTTGATGGGAGATCACCCCGCGCGACCGGCTTGAGACGTGCGCCCGCGCGCGGTCCGTCGGCCAAATCGTTAACGGCTGCTTGGCTGCTCCACGCGTCACGTCCGTCGGGAGCAGTAATCCCACCTGAGCGCATTTGCTGACCAACGCATGAACCTGCTCTAACTCAATCGTCGCAGGAGCGAAACGTGCCAGGAATTTCTTGCGGATCGACTCGTAGCTGGCCCCGTCATCGAGCCAATGAAGCAATTGAAATTCCTGATCGCTGCACCGAAAAATGCGACGGGTCAATGGATCTTCGGCTATCCAGAAACTTTGCAATTCGCGATCGTCTTGCTGGGACTGCCAAGCGATGTCTTTTCGAAGCCTGAATCCAATCGGAATCGCGTTTGAGTTCAACTGGTTTGAGTTCAACTGGTTTGTGTACATCGGAGTTGGAATCGTGCGTGGTAGAAACGACGAAGTCATTGAGGTTTCTGCATCTGCATCGAAACGGTCATACCGGGCAGCAACATCCAATGCTCCCCGTTCTTGGTTTTGACCCTCTGATTTTGGACGGTTGCGTGAAGCCGAATCTGGCCGGCCGCGTTGATTTCTGGATCGTAAGAAGTGATCCGTCCGGAAAAAAGGGAGTCCTGAGCGCCGCGATTCAATGTCACCTTGACCGGTTTATCAATCAGACCGGCCCGGTCAACCTGTTCATCGCTGATGAAGCAATCGATCCGGACTTCGTCCAAGCGAACGATCTTGACAACCGTTGTTCCGGATTGGATCCACTCGCCTGCTCGATGATCGATGCGAGTGACGGTGCCTGCGATGGGAGACCGAAGCGTCAATCGATCGAGTTTTTGTTGGCTCAAGATGACCGCCGATTGAGCGAGTTGGGCTTTGAGTTCTCGCTGCTGTTTGGCGGCGTTGCTCTGAACCAAACGAGCCTCAGCTTGTTTGGCTGCAAGCTGCCGCTGGCGGTACTCGGTCGGACTGGCGCTCCCCTTTGCCGCCATTTCCTCGTACTGCTCTGCCTGCATCTTGGTTTCTTCTACGAAGGCTTGCGCTAACCGAACTTCGCTCGGATCGTTCGCTTCGGACGAAGCCACCTTGGACTGCAACAGAGCTGCCTCCTTCTCGAGTTTGGCAATTTCGGTATCCAATTTGGCAATCACTTGATTGGGACCCACGGACTCATTTTCTCGCACCTCCAAACTCGCAATCGCTCCCGACTCCTGCGAGGGCAACTCGATACTTTCCCCTGCAAAAACCAAACACTTGTCGAAGGAAAGCCAGCCGGCTACAGGTACGCGGGTCGAGGTCGAGTCAGATTCACCGCGAGAAACGATCCCCTTGGAAACCGGAATCTCTGCCGACAACCCATTCCGAAGCGGCCTAGCGGGTTCTTGCGCGATTGCATTGCATACTACCGCCAACCAAAGGAAACCCATCGCCACCAATGGCAACGGGAGCATGGAAATGTGCAAGGTTCGTTGATGCCTATTCATATTTTTAGATCCAAAGTTGGACACGTGACCAGACTTGGTTTGCAAAGTCTTTTCCGAGAGCCCATAGGAGAGGACCGCGGCCGACGGGAATACGGATACGCGCCGTGGCGCCCGCCAAGGCTGCTTCGGCAGGGAGCGCACGGGTGTCGACATCGAAACGCAATCGCAACGATGCCGAATGGGGGTCGTTGATTGAGTGGCCAGGTTGCGAGTGCTCGATGCGCACCGCGGCGGTCTGACTGATTCGAACTGGCAATTGAATCTGCGGCATACTTGTCATCGTTGCTACGGACGGTGCCTGTTGATTTTCGAGTTGCGATCGGAATTCCTGCGCGTCCCGTTCGGGTAACGAAGCCTCCATGATCCACGCGGACTCCGATTGGTGAATCGACAGGAGCCATTGCCCCGTCTTGAGCGGCCGATCCCGCAGACTATCCTGGAGATTCCAAGTGGAAACGACCCCGTCGACACTGGCTCGAATGTTCAAGGAATCCAATTGGCGCTGGAGCACTTGGATTTTTTTCTCGTCGAGCGACAGACTGCTTTCGATCTCCTTGCCTTCCATGGCCAACTGATCTTGTTGGAGCGGAGGGAGCGCTGTCTCGGTCAACAACCGCGACTTGAGGACCTCGAGCCGTTCTCGTTTGGATTGAAGTTCGGAAGTGGCGCGATCGGAATCCAAAGTGAGTGGAATCGACTTCAATCGCAACAACAAATCCCCCTGCTTCACCTTTTGCCCATGCTCGACCAAAACCTCCGCGACCGTCGCGTCGACAGGCGCATAAACATGTTGTTGCACCTGGGGTACCAAGATGCCTGTTGCATTCAAATGGATTGGTACCGGTACGGCAGATATCAAACCAAGCACGAGGATCGCAGCGGTCCATTTCGCTATCCTCGGCCACAGTACCGGGTTCGCGATCGAAAGCATGCTCCTGTTCGACTGCCTGTGTGCCATCAATGCTCGCTTCCACCAACCAATCTGCAGCGTCGACAATCCTAATCGAACGATCAATGCACTCTGCGGGGCGCTGCGTTCTGGCGGCTTGCTCGTTCCGCTCCAAGTCAATAGGAGAGCAACATCTTGCTTGCTCGACCGGACCTCCGCTTCGATTTTGCTCGCAGGCTGCCGATCCAGCTCTCGCTGCGATGCGTCCCGTCGTAACGGTTTGATCCATTGCAATTCGGATACCGAAAACGTTTCCAAAAACTGCGTCAAATCGGGATCCTTTGCTTGGTCCCCTGCCGGCAGTTGAGTCCGATTCAAGGTTCCTCCGTCGCGAACCATGCCCTGCAACACGGAGGCGGCACGTTCTATTTGCCCAATACCCGTTGCCCCTCGATCAATCTCCACCAAGCCCGCTGCCCCAACCACTCTCCATCGCCCGAAAACCGATTCCTTGACCAACAGGAATGCGTGTTCGCCATGAGTATGCTCCCGGATTGTTTTCAATAGCTTGGCGATACCAAGCTTCGGATTCCATCCAAGCGACAATTCATGCAAGGTGGTTTCAGCAATTGCAAGGTACTCCCGATCCCGCTCCAATACCCGGAGCCGGTGCGATCGAAAATAATCACCCATCAAGTCGGCCAACTGCGAAACAAACCGCAAATAACCGCGATGACTCGCAGGACCACCGCTGGGAGACTGAACCACCTGCAACCAATAGTGCCCCAACTCTTTGGCAAGCGGCAATGGCGCAAAGATCAGTAACTTCGAAATGGGATTGGCCGGCCGCTCCCGACTCAAACAAGCTTCATTGGGCGGTATGAGAATGGGTTGGCGTTCCCTCGCGACCGCATCGAGAATCAAACCATGGGACACAGAGGGTCCTGGAAACTCTCGCAGGTCCTCAGTCGTGTCTCGGTTGGCGTTCGCATGGGCGGGATCGCGTTCCAACGCGGATGCGAGTTGCTTTTCCAAGGAGTCCAGCTTTTCGATCCCGTCCTGCCCGTCCTGCCCGTAGATCCCGTCCTGCCCGTAGCGCTCCGGTTGCCCCTGGTTCTCACCGCGTGCGTGCGGGTCGGCTTCCAATATCCAGCCTGCATCGATCAACGGTTGGGGCAACTTGAAATTTCCGATCAGTCTCCAGTTCGAATCCGGCAACTGTTGCCACAGTGCGGCCGCATCCGCTCCCATCGCTTGAGCAACCTTTGGCAACACGGCTTCGATGAAGTCGTCGGGGGCGATCGGCGCTTGCGCGAGCTCCGCGATCGATTCGACGATGGTGCGAATTTGGTCTTTGGTTTGTTGAACAAACGCATTGTCCAGCGGCAATGGACTGCGACGATCCAACAACGTATCGCCATTGGCACCCGCATCGATGCCTGGCACCACTCCCGTCCTGGCTGTTGCAGATCCGAGACCGTTCACAAAACTCGAGGATGAAATGGGTGAAAAGGGCTGACGGAGGTTGGCCAACTCGATCGCCATCGGCTCCTGAGACTCGGAACTATCATTGCTAGATTGGGAAGGTCGCTTCATAGATAGGTTGGCATAGCAAAGTCGCCAACGAAATACAAGTCGACTGCCAAACGCCCGCGCAGCGATACAGAGCTAGCAAAGCCCCAAGCAACGGGATTCCGTCAATGAATTGGCTCAGGGAACAAAGACTGCCGATCGGGCGAACGCGATCCACGCTTGTTGGCATCGGCTACCTCCCCGATCAATGCAATCGTGCGGTCGATTTCTTCTGGGGTGTTGTAGTGCATACAACCGAGCCGAACCATTCCGGCCGGTTCTGTCCCGAGCGCTTCGGTCAATGGAAGCGCGTAATAGTTTCCATGCCAAGCAAACACCCCATGGTCCCCAAGCTGCTGGGCTACATCGACCGACGCACTCCCTTGCAGTTGAAAGCTGACCGTGGGAGCTCGCTCGCCCATTCGGTTGCTTTGGGTGATACCAAAGATGCGGATCCCTGGGATGGATCCGAGCCCTTGAATGAGTTTGGTGATCAATTTTGTTTCGTAGTTGGCAATTGCGGTCATGGCATCGCAAATACGCGTTCGTAGATTCGCGCCGCTTTCGCGGATGCTCGACAGCGATGCGATGTATTCTACCGCTGCCGCGGCGCCCGAAATGCACGCATGGTTTTGCGTTCCGGTCATCCATCGGCCGGGCAGGTCGTCCGGCGCGGGACGCAGTTTATAAGGCTGTATCTCCAACATCCGTTTCGTCCGTCCAAAAAGGACACCGATATGCGGGCCAAAGAATTTATACGCAGAGCAAACGAGAAAGTCGCAATCGAACGCGTCGACATCGATGATGCGATGGGGTGCCAAATGGACCGCATCGACAAATAGCTCTGCACCCACCGAATGGACTTTGTTCGCGATGGTCCGCACCTCGGTGAGCGACCCCACGGCATTGGATGCAGCGGTCACAGCGACCAAACGTGTTCGATCGTTCAGCATTTCATCGAGCGAATCCATATCGAGTGTCGCGTCGGAAGGATGGATACGGAGCGTTTTGACCTCAACCCCCGCATCGCGCGCCGCCAATACCCAGGGTGTGAAATTCGCGTCGTGGTCCAGGCTCGAAACCAAAATGCGGTCCCCAGGCTTCCATTCCTTCGATAGTGCTCGTGAAAACTGGAGCGTGAGCGAGGTCATATTGGGACCAAACGCTATCGACTCCGGCGAGGCTGCACCCAAGAAGTCTGCAAACGTTTGATGGCTCTGGCGCATCCCTTGGTCCACTTCTCGACTCGTCTCAAAGCGACCGGACCGGTTTGCATTGTGATGCAACATGCTGTCGGCAATGCGGTCCACTACCGATTGCGGCACTTGCGTTCCCGCAGGTCCATCGAGATAGATCGCTTGTTGCGTTCCGATCCTGCGGGCGAGCGACGGGAAACGCGCACGTATGGAGTCGATACTTTGTTCGATATTTGTCATGATTCTTCGTTCGCGTTGTAAACTATTTGCAATTCGTTGGGCCTGTGGCGCTGGCCGAGCCATGCCCAGAAAATCGGCCAGCGCCTCGGGCTCAGTAAGCTCCCAACTTCTTTCAATCGTACAGGTCGAACTACTTTTTAGAAATCAAATTCTTTAGCCAAAGGGACGCCTGCGATGTCCAGTCCGTGACCGGAACACCGTCCACGTGCCGCATCCCGTATCCGTGACCACCAGTTGCGAACATGTGCAACTCACAGACGACACCGACCTTCTTTAATTCGGCCGCCAATAGGATGCTGCTCAGCGGGGTTACCGGATCGTCCCAAGCATGGACCAGGAAGCTTGCGGGAGCATCCGCCAAGGGCATCAAGTCGTCCAGAAGAACTTTATTGTCTTTGACCAAGTATGCGGGATAAATCAACAGCGAGAAATCGGGACGGCACGAAACGTCGTCCGCTCCATCTTGCTTGGCATATTTTCGTTGGTTGTACTGAAGCGATGCGCGGGCTGCAGCCTCGCCCCCCGCAGAAAAACCCATCACTCCGATCTTCGTTGGTTCGATGCCCCATTCCTTGGCTCGTGCTCGGACAACACTGATCGCGCGCTGAGCGTCTTGCAAAGCCGCTTGGCATTTAAACTCCGGCGTTTGGGACGGGACGCGATACTTCAGCACGATCCCCGTGATTCCGATCGAGTTGAGCCATTGGGCGACTTCAGTCCCCTCCAAATCGTAAGCCAATAATCGATGCCCTCCACCCGGGCAAATGATGACGGCCGCACCGGTATTGCTGGCCGCATCGGGACGGTAGATCGCCAACTCCGGCTTGGAAACATTGGTCACCAAATAGATCGGCTTGCCAGCAACAAACTTCTTCCCACCCTCGGTAAACTCCGATTCCGCTGGCAAGTCTTTGGCGTCTCCCGGGGCGGCCGATGGCCAAAGCGAGATCACTTCAGGTTCGCCGGCTAAGCAAGCAGTTCCGTGTGCAGTCAAAAAGCCGACAGCTAGCAAGCAAACTAACGGTAGGATGCGAATGTTCATTTTTGGTCCATTTGGAAAGGAGATCAAAGGCGATGTGGCCAAACACCTAGATTTTTTCGTGTGTAAGGCGAGCGGCAGGATCATGACTACCCTAGGATGGAACCTGTGCCCCGTCCGTTTGTTCGTTCGGGACAATGGTCCCCAACTACGGTTGGTATTTTTCAGCCTGCCGGTCGCTTAAAGGCTAACCTCCCGCCCCGCAATTGTCGAATCCAACCTGTTGCGCAGAGGCGCCAACGGCTATCATCGAAGGCATGTGCATTTCATTTGTTTCTTTCGGATGAAACACAAATCCCACCTCATATCCCTGGAGCAAAACCCGATGACTCAAAAGATTCGATTTTTCCTTTCTTCTTGCCTCCTGTTTGCATTGGCAACCAGCAACTGCCTTCGAGCCCAAGAAGCAAAATGGGTCTCGCTGTTCGATGGCAAGACGATGGAAGGTTGGGAAAAGGTAGGCAAAGAGGAGAGCAAGTGGGACGTGGTCGACGGCGCCTTGGCAGGATCTGGCCCCGCCTCGATGCTCGTTTGCACAAAAGGTCCTTACAAAAACTTTAAGTATCGCGCCGAAGTGAAAATCAATGACAAAGGAAACTCGGGGCTCTACTTCCGTTGCACTCGCAAACCGGGCTTCTCCGATGGCTACGAAGCCCAAATCGACAGCACCCATACCGATCCGATTCGCACAGGCTCGTTGTACGGTATGTGTCACGTTTACAAACGGGTCGTCGAACCCGATACCTGGTTCACTTATGAGCTCGAAGTTCGCGACGATGTTTGGCGGGGAAAGAACATGACTCGCATCAAAATCACTATCAACGGCGATGAGCTCTACGAATACATGGACTTTGCTTTGACATTCAAAGAAGGGCATTTCGCTTTCCAACAGCACGACCCAGGCAGCAAGGTCCTGATCCGCAAAGTCGAAGTCATGGAATTGCCTGTCACCTCCAAGCCAAAGTAATTTAGTTGCGGTAGGGCCAATACCTCCGGTGTCGAGGCTGAATTCGCAATGATTCTTTACAGGTTCCTCACCGGACGGCTTGCGCCCATCCGCTAAAAAACCGTTCCGGTTGCAAGGGCCTAACTTCGGCTTGCCTGTGGACGTCGATAAACGTTATAAGGTCGGGATGGAAACCTCGCTCCACCGACAACTCAAATACCATTTTGCGGCCGACGCCGATTCTGTTGAAGTCACCGTCGACGGTTTCCGCATCGATGCTATCGATGCAAAAGGATGTTTGGTCGAGATCCAGCACGCCGGACTGGGTTCGATCCGGAACAAAGCAAAGAAACTGCTAGCCAGCGGCCATCGACTGCGGATCATCAAGCCGATGATTGGTTGCAAGTGGATCGAAACGTTTGATTGTGCAGGTGGGAATCTACTGCGCCGCAGGAAAAGCCCCAAAAAACTTGCCCCGGTCGATATATTTCGCGAGCTGATCCATTTTACCGAAGTCTTCCCCAGCCCACGATTGACCCTCGAAGTGCTTTCGGTCGACTGCGTTGAGCAACGGATCGATCGAGTCAACAAACGCCGACGCCGCAAACAATACAAGACCTTGGACCAGCAACTCGCCACAGTAGGTGCTGCGGACATTTTAAAGAGCCTATCGGACCTTTGGCGTTTATTGGGCAATCCAATACTGCCTCGCGAATTCGACACCCAACAGCTTGCTCAGTGCCTGGACCAACCGCGTTGGTTTGCTCAGCAGATCGCTTATACGCTCCATCGATGTGGCGCAACAGAATCGATCGGCAAACGAGGCAATGCGATCGTTTATTCTCGCAAACGCCGATCGTCGATCATCAAAGCCGCTTAGACGGACTCTCAGTGCATATTTTGGATCAAGAACTCAGCGTGCTCTAGCAAGGGATCATCGTAGTGCAAAGCGATGACTCCGGTCTTCTTCAGCTCTTCGACCAGCTTCATCTCTTCGCTGTAGGTCGCTTCGGCAATCCGATGGATCTTGGAACGACGTTGGCACCAACTCATCACCACCATCGCATAGATCAGCATGGGAATGAGCGACAGGAACACACTGGTGAAAAGCAGCGCTGGACTCGGATGCGGGAACTGCTCCATGTGCGCTTCGGGACCCAAGAGTGTGTTGTAGCTCGCGCCCAGATACTGCCGATAAATCGACACGATCGGGCCTGAGATGAGCGTCCAGAAAATCGCAGAACCGACCAGGGCATAGAATTGCAGCACCATCCACGGCATCTGGTTTCGATCGACGGCCCATTCAAACACCCGCCTTGCTTGCGACTGCAACTCTTCGACGCCGGACAATCGAATTTGCAGGGATGACGTTAGGGCTTTCGAATCGGACTCGGATCCTCGAATCCGTGCAACGGCGCGATGGAACTGGGACTGCATCGGCTCCAGTCGATCTTGGATTTGGCGATTGAGCTGATCGCGGATCCCCTCGTGCATCTCCCAAGTGATTTTGCGGGACTGCTGCATATTGCGAGCCCAGGCAGCAAAGGTTCCGAAGATCGACGGGACGCTTCCCGAAAGCGACAGTAGCAATCGGTCCCATGCCCCGTGCGTCAATCCGAGGACGGTCAATACCGTGCGGTAAGGAAACCAGATCAATCCCGTGTCGGCGATCATCTGCGCTCGAAGCCTGCCTCGCACCGCCGATTGCAGTACCGATCGCGATCCCAGGACCGTCTCGATGGTTTGCGATGGCAATGCGTCGGCTTCCGCGTGCAGTCGCCGAACAGCAGCTGAGAGCTGAGGCAACTGGGCATCCAGCATTTGCCCGATGCGATGCCGCAAGCGATCCGATGCGGCCGAAAGCCTCTTGGCTCGGGTAGCAGCAATATCGTCCAAGGACTCGTTCTTCAAGCGGTTCTGTAGGTCGCGAGCGAACGCCATTCCGATCCTGGCTTCATCTCCGTCAGCTTCGAAATCCGGCACGATTACCGGCTCGAGGAATTTGGTTCTCGGCGCACTGGACTTCATCGCATCGCAAAATGTGTTCAAATCGCGTTGGAGTGCATCGCTCCAACCATGCTTGCCATTCTTTTCCGTGCTCTGCGTCTGATCGCTATTTTTCAGCGAGGGACTCTTTGAGCTTGCGAGAGCCAAGTCGTTCAACGGCACACAGGTAATAACCGGGATGCAGATGGCCCCCTCGGTGTAATTGGCGAGTTGAGACAAGATGGCTCCTCGCAATTGATCTCGCCGAACCACCAACAGCTTCACCGGTGAAAGCGCAAGCGCTTCTTTGGCGATCCGCGCGGCGTTCAAATCGTCATCGGTAATTCCGGGCGTGTCCAGCAGCAAGTAAGGTCGCCCGAGGTCCAACATCGACTCCGTACGGCACGGGTGGTACAGCTCACGGTCGCTATCGAGCGATTCGGGGACGACCGGTCCGATCCAATGCACATGCGTTGTGGCTTCGCTGGAGAGAACTCCGCTTGGCAACGCCATAGCCACTTGCGAATCCGAAAGGAATTGCCGGGCTATCCACGTCTTGCCTTGTCCCTTGGCCCCGACGACGGCGATGCTCGCCAAAGCGACTCCTCGTGACGACACGATGGAATCGCATTGCGTAACATACTGATCACACCATTCCGAAATCTGATGTGTCAAATGCTGTTGTCCGAGCAATGCCTGAGTTGCGTGTCGGATGCGCTGCACTAGGACGTTGTGTGGGTTCATTACTCAGTGATAACAATGTTTTTGAACTGGACTTTCATCGGAGGCCCAGCATGCAGTTGGAGAGCAATGATTCCATCCGAAGCCCGCTTGTCCGCTTGATTGTCTTGAAGTTCGGACATCAGCACGCCGTTGATGTAGTGTTGGCAAACATTTCCTTTGGCAACAATGCGATACGAATTCCAATCTTTAACATTGAACTTGCTGCGAAGGGCAGCGGCATCGCCTGTCGAGCCGATTCGCGTTTTCTTGCCGTCCGCTTCGACGGAAACGATCTGCCCTCGCTCGACGAGAATCCCACGCCCTTGCTCTTCGTAGTTGATCCCCACATAACTTCCCTTGGATGCATCGGCTTGCGAATCGATATCGGCTTGGTAACCGCCGACGATAAACTTTTCACCGTCGAGCAGCTTGGAGCGGTATTGGATTCCCGAGTTGCCGCCGGTGATTTTGAACTCGCAGTTCAATTCGAAATCGCCAAACTTCTTTTCGTAAACCAGGAACGTGTTGTTTTTGAGGGGTGCATCGGCGAGGCTCTCACCGGTGATGGCTCCGTCCTCAACGCGCCAATTGGCTTTGACTCCGCTCCAACCATTGAGGGTGCTGCCGTCAAAGAGCTTTTTTCCTTTGGCAGCTTCTTGGCAAATCGCAGGTTGAGCAAACATCCAAGCGGACGCAGCCAGTATGGCAACGGGGGCAAACGCACGAATCAATCGAAAACAGTTCACAGTGGAATCTCCTGAAGTTCTATTTTTCATTCGAAATAAGGGTCAATCGGACTTTCGTTGCGCGATCGTCCGAAACGGAAAGGACTTTGGCTATAGCATTGGGGAACTCGATCACGTCACCCGCAACCAGCAGGCGTTCGGTTTTGTCGAGCAACAGTCCAGACATTGTATCGACATCCGCGTACTCGAATCGAATGCCAAGCCGATTTTCGACGTCTTGGACTGCCGTGGACCCAAGAATAACAAAACTATCAGGACCGTCGGGGACAATCTCAGGATCTTCGATGTCAAACTCGTCTGCGACTTCGCCGATAATTTCCTCGAGAACATTTTCCAGCGTCACGATCCCGATCATCATGCCGTATTCGTCGACGACAAAGGCCATGTGTTGGTGGGTGCCCTGGAAATGACGAAGCAGTTTGCTGATCGGCATGTTTTCTGGAACTTTTTTCGGCGGCCGCATCAGCGACTTCCAGTCAAAGCCGTCGTTGATGGTCGCGCCCGAAATATCCTTGACGTGCAGCACTCCCAAGACATGGTCCAGGGACCCATCGCAAATCGGATAGCGAGTGTGTTTGGTCCGATGGATCATCGCCATCGTGACATCGGTTTTTTCATTGATGTCGACGAAATCCACATCGGTTCGCGAGACCATGATCCGGCGGCACACCAAGTCAGCGAACTCGAAAACGGCATTGATCAAGCTGTGTTCACTCCCCGTCAAATTCCCGTGCACGTGGGCTTCCCGGAGCAAAGCGCGTATCTCTTCTTCGGTGTAAGGGATCGAACTTTTGTTGGCTTCGCTAGCCCCCAACCGTTTTAGCAACCAGGTCGTCGAAAGGTTGAGGCACTGCATCAGAGGATACGTTGCCACGAAAAAAATCTGCAGAGGAATCGCGCAGGCGAGAAGGATGGTTTCCGGTTTGCGGATCGCAAAAATCTTGGGCGCTTGCTCGCCGATGACCAAATGCAACGCGGTGACGAACGTAAAGGAAATTGCAAAGGCAACCGCGTGCACAATCGCCGCAGATTGAATCTGAGCTGCACGCAAAAGTGGCTCGACCAACTTTGCAAACGCAGGTTCACCAATCGTACCCAGCGCCAACGAGGCCATCGTGATACCGAGCTGACAAGAGGAGAGTGATTGCTCAAGCCGTTGTGCCAACCATCTCGCTGTTTTGGAAAAACGTTTCCTGTTGGCAACGAGTTGTTCGATTCGCCCAAGTCGAACCTTGACGAGCGAGAATTCCGCCGCAACGAAGAAACCATTCACCAAAACTAAAAGCAACGCAATCAGGATCGAAACGAGATCCGGAAACCAATCAGCCATTGGAAGGAAGTACTAACCTCAACACATTGTGTGACCATTCAAGCGTGAACAAACACGCTCATCTATGCAGTAGTGTAACTCATCGACAATCCAACGTGTTGTCCGATTGGGCTCAGAACACCGGAATTGCATTGCGGGTTCGTCTGCCCATTTGTTCGGAAAAAACTGTGTATTCGGTGAAGTTTACCTGCACGGACTTTACAGGAAATCCGATACACCGTTTGGAATTGCAAAGAAATACCCTTATGTTTGCTTCGCATAGGGTCGGAAGCGACGAATTGTCGGCAAGAGTTCCACATCCTCTCCCCGCCTCCCCTCAAGATGGTTCGCAAGAAAGTTTGGCACTATGCACGCCGGTCCGCTTCTACATCGAATCGATTCCGCTATTCGACAAAATCCATACGTTTTACATCGACGGGTCTTCCTTGAAAGCACGCAAGGAAAGATCATCCTACGAGGTCGCGTCGATTCCTACTACCAAAAACAAATGGTTCAAGAAGTCCTTCGCGGGATGGATGGAATCGCCCAAATCCGCAATGAACTCGAAGTCGAAGACTACGCGTCTTAATCGCGTCTTAATCGACTGTCATCCGCGAGGGGGCGCAACCACACTTGGTCGTGCAACCGTTCCCCCAGGCAATCGGCGTCGCACCGAACTAAAGACATGCTGGGCAGAATAAGCCGTATCGGAAATGATCTCGTCTATTTTGTTTCTAAAAACGGCAAACGCTCCTAGCGACGGGATCGCGATCACCAACCCGCAGACAGTGGTTACCAGGGCCGAATAGATGCCGCTGGCCAAATCCCCTGCTCCCGCCGTCCCTTGAGATAACGCGACCTCACGGAACGCAAGGATCATCCCGGTCACTGTCCCAAGCAGTCCGATCATCGGAGCAATGTTTCCGATCACGGATAGGTACTCAAGCTTCCGGTACAAGCGTGCCGCTTGTTCGCCCGTCGAATCCTCAAGGGCTTTCTCAACGGCCGGCCAGCCGAATTCAATTTCTGAAATGCCGCTCACCAACACAAAGGAAAGTGGACACGGCCTTTCCCGACAAGCTTGATCCGCCTCCTTGAGTTTCCCCTGCGCTAAAAGCTGCCTCACGTTTTCGACCAAATCCGGCGGGACCAGTTCTTTCTTCTGCAACGACATGGCTTGATCGACCACCAAGTAAACCGAAATGATCGACAGCAAGATCAAGACGATCATGATCCCAATCCCCATGATCCCGCCACTAAAAACGACCTCCAGGAACGATTCGTCCGCTGCCGTTTTCCCTTTCGATGCACCACTCGATGGACCAACGGATGGACCGCTTGTTGGACCACCGGATTGCAAACTGGCGGAGGAACCGCTCGGTGCATTGCCAGGCGGAACGGCATTGGTTGGGTTGTTCCCTTGCGCAGACACTCGCGGAGCATCCAAAGTTGCGAGCACGCTCGTGAGGATCAACCAAAAACAGATTGCAATCCAGCTTACGCGGCGTTCGGCAATCCGGCGCTCGGCAATCCGGCAAACGATCATCCGGCACACGGTTTTCCTGGGAACAGTCATCCTGGGAACAGTCATCCTGGAAAGGGTGTCGATGGATGGAGTGTTTGGATCAAGAAAAGGCATTGCATTCACTTGCTATTCTTCGCTTTGTTTTCAATTTTGTAGGGATCGAGCAAGGACAAGGCTCGATCCGCTTGTTCCTCTTGACCGGCCGCACGCAACGCGGCCGCCGCCTTGGCTATCGCTTTGGTCGCCAGATGGTATCGGTCGGAGTGCAGCGTCGCAATGCGAAGCCACTCGGGAATCGCCAAGCTGGTTTGGCCGGCTTTTTCAAGGCGATCGGCAAGCAGCATCGTCGGCCCCGCTTGAGCGGGAACGAGCAGTTTATCGCGTTCGCTGATCCAGCGAGGCAATCGATCGGAAAGGATTTCTGCGGGAGGGACAGTCCTCCACAGTTGCGCGCGCGCGTAGGCGGTCACCAATGGCGATCGGGAGCTGCGACCGAGCGATTCGAGCTTTTCGAGGGCCATCGTACGCTTGGCGCCACCGACCGACCAAGCTGCTCCGAGCAATTGAACCGCTTCCAAATCGCTCGCCATCCATGCTTCGCTGAGCCCCTGCATCCCGGAAAGATCCGATTCCAGGAATCCGGTTTCTCCCCAAGGCAGTGGTATGGTTGCAAGCAACAACAACGGCAGGTCCTCTTTGGCGTCGGCTTTCGTTTTGGCCAAGCCCACGAAAAGCTTCCCTGCGTCGGTGAGTTTCCCTTTGGCCATGCTCGCGTCGACCATCTCAGCCAAGATCACTTGCACTTGCCATAACGGCAAGTCGCCGTTCTTGGCTTGATTGACCAACGCCAATCCGTCCTTGACGACCGCATCGAATTGCCGTTCTTGGAAGGCGCGGTGGATCTTTTCGAACGATTCGTTGGCCCAAGCAGGTTCGATGCGAACGACGTTGTCGCCAGGGATCGTCACACCGGCCTTGGCGCCGGGCCTACGAACGATCACATTTTTTGAGTTCCAATCGAGGATCTCTCCACTTTCTTCGAACAATTGGCGAGGATCCCAACGATTGAGACCGGTATCTCCGGGTTCTGCAATCCACAGTTGCGAGGAATCTGCCCTTGGCGATTTTTCAACTTGCCCGTTTGCAGTCCCCATGCCGAAGCCTGACGCCATCGCAAGGGATGCTGCCAGAACCCAGAGCAGATGAAGTTGTCGCATGGGTCTACTCCTCCCTTTTCAATCGAAGCGGTTCCTAGTTTACGACAACCGATTTCTTGCACACAATACAGCCTGTTTCCAAGTCCCGTCAAAGTAACACGTGTTTATTCTTCTCGATAGGTCGTATGTCTCCCCTGCAACTGATCACTTATCCTCATCCGACCCTTCGTCACTTGTCCAAACCCATTGTACGCGTGGACGCCCAGCTCAAGGAACTCGTCGAACAGATGTTCGAAATCATGTACCAAGCTCGCGGTGTCGGCTTGGCTGCCAATCAAGTGAATTTGCCGATTCGACTGTTCATCGCCAATCCCAGCGGAAACAAAGAAGAAGGTCCCGAATTGGTTTTTATCAATCCCGTAATCAACAACGCCAAGGGGGCCGTCGAAGCCGAAGAAGGCTGCTTGTCCTTGCCCGGTATCAACGCGATCGTCAGACGAAATCGATCGTTGCGAGTCAACGCTTATGATTTGAACGGCAACGAAATCAATTCGGAAGTGCAAGGCTTTCTCGGTCGCATCGTCCAGCACGAAATCGATCACTTGGACGGCACGCTTTTTATCGATCGATTGAGCGATGAAATGCGGGAACCTATCGCCGACCAAATCAAAGCGCTCGAATCCGACTTTGAAAGCAAGAGCAGCAGTGGACAAGTCACCTCCGCAGAAACCGTCCAGGCACACATCCTAGAATGGGAAAAGAAGTATTGCTGAAAAGCAAATTCCCCAACGGTGAAAGTCACCCCAGCGAATAGACACTTTGAAGCAACCCTGCCATAGAAACCCAGGGATGACAGTCCATCGCAACAAACGAGTGCAGAAAAAAACGAATGCGGCCGAGAGGACTCGAACCTCCACACCCTTGCGGGCTCTAGGCCCTCAACCTAGCGCGTCTGCCAATTTCGCCACGGCCGCAGTTTCATCTTTTGAGGACTGAGGTGGAAGTTTAAGGGGATTTGCGGGTACGTCAAGTCGCCCTGGCTATTTCGTTATGCTTCCTCAGCGATATTCGTCATGCTTCCTTAGCGATATCGGTTCTTGACGTACTTCGACGCGACCGGCTGCTTGCTCACGGTGGCTTGCAACATTTCCACGCGATCTCGATGGCTGGGTATGACGGTGCCGCGATAATGATGCCGCCGCGTCATATTGCCAACCACGTGCATCGGGCGGTAGTCCCGCTCCAAAATCGGGATATTTTGATTCGCTTCTTTGGCCCCGCCCCGCAAAACGCTGGGGCCCGACCACCCTGGTTCATGCCTGACCCGCTGCGCGTTGAGCCTCGGTTTAGCATACGCCAAGGATCCCCATCCCATCAAAACGAACGCGAATGCTGCTGAAACGCAAAGCAAATATTTGCCCATCTCTCAAATCTCCTGGGAACGCAACGAAACCTTTCGATCACGAGATTTGCATACTAATTCGCGCCTCGCTCAGCCTCTCCCAGAAGTCGAACCAATAACAGAAGAACTGGATTTCTAGACGTAAAAATCCGCCTGGACCCTAAAGTCTGCCAACCAGCAGAAAGCGGCCCAAGCACTACAACCCCATCGATGCGCATTTGCATCCACTCCCGTACAGAAAACGACCGAGAAAATTACAAGTTCTCATCACCATTCGGGAAGCTTCGAAATGCTATCTATCGCAAAGACCGATTCAAACACCCATGCAAACTCGGGCGCAGACGCCGCGATCATCGAGCAGGCTGAGGACGAATCGACGTTGTCTCTCGCGCCGGAAGAGCTCGCGAGCTTGACGACATTGATGAAGCAATACGATCAGGTTCTAGTGGATATCGACGCGTTGAACGAGCGATTGCAAGCATTTCTGGCCGTAGAAAGCCCACCGAAAGTGCAGAGCGAGCAGAGCGCGTAGAGCGGATTGGCTGCGCTGCTGACCTTGCAATCAGAGGCATGACTCTACTATCTTACCGCCTGTTTACGTCATTGCATCACGGACGAACATTGCGGATGGAACCTCGAGCGGTCTTATTTTTTGCCTCACGTTTTTGGCCCGGTTTGCAACCGTTGTGGCACCGGGGTGATTTTCATTCGCTCTTAGTTTCCCTGCTTTTTAGCTGGATTTTCGCCATTGCATGGCTTGCTACGTTCGTTTGGCCGGAGTGGCTGACGGTTTTTTTCAGCCCGCACTGGCTGGCGCAGATCGCTTTGTCGTCGCTTTGGATTTTTGTCGTCGCGAGCTCGTTGTTGTCGGCTATAGGTGCGATTTGCCCACTGTTTGGAAATGAGGGAATCGGGGCTTCGGAACGCCAAACCAATTTGGTGGAAGCGCAAGAACTTTATCTTCAAGCGAGTTATTTTGAGGCCGAACGGTTGGTGAAAAAAAACTCTCTGGGCCAGAACGACGACATCGAGTCCTCGTTGCTCTGGATAGCCATTCTTCGTCGAACCAGGCGAATTCCTCAGGCGTTGGAATTGATTTCTAATGTTAGCAAACTCGACGCTGCCGCTCCTTGGTTCCGCGAATTGCAATCCGAAAAGGAGCAATGCCTGCGGATCAAGATTCAAGCACCCCCTGCACACTCCTGACAAAACCGTTACGATCGGATTGTTCGGGAGAGCCGACCTACCCCTATTTAGCGGTACGGTTGGAACTTCGGAACTCCACGCATTGCAACTTTGTCAAAAACAGGCCAGACCTTGCTCCAGCGGTACAATACTGAGCCAAGCTATGGAGGCTTGAAGGTGCGCCAATTTGACAGGGATTGGCTTTGGAACATCATTTGCATTGTTTAATTGCAAGCCGATGTTATTAATTAGAACGACGACTACCACCACACGAACCACGTCTCAATTCACGAGGAACGGTTGGTGTACCGCCACTTCGGCACAACACCCATCGACCTCGAAAGAAAGGTTTGCAAATGTACGAAAGATTCACAGACCGCGCTCGCAAAGTAATGCAGTTGGCAAACCAAGAAGCGCAGCGATTTAACCACGAGTACATCGGGACCGAACACATTCTCTTGGGATTGGTCAAGGAAGGCAGCGGCGTGGCAGCCAACGTCTTGAAAAACCTCGACGTCGACCTGAGAAAGATCCGTCTCGAAGTCGAAAAACTGGTTCAAAGCGGACCGGAGATGGTGACCATTGGCAAATTGCCACAAACGCCCCGAGCGAAAAAGGTCATCGAGTATTCCATGGAAGAGGCTCGCAACCTCAACCACAACTATGTCGGAACCGAACACATCCTTTTGGGTTTGCTCCGTGAACAAGAAGGGGTAGCCGCCCAAGTTTTAATGAATCTGGGGATGAAGCTGGAGGATGTCCGTGAGGAAGTCCTCAACTTGCTCGGACACGGAATGGAAAGCGCCGAAGTAGGCGAACGGGGCGGACGCGAGGGAACCGGCGCCGGAGAGCCTGGCCAGCCCGCCAAAGGTGGCAAGAGCAAGACTCCAGCCCTGGATAGCTTTGGTCGTGACCTGACCGAATTGGCTAGGCAAGGAAAACTCGATCCAGTCATCGGACGCGAACGAGAAATCGAACGCGCCACTCAAGTCCTTTGCCGACGCACCAAAAACAATCCTGTCCTACTCGGCGAAGCGGGCGTAGGAAAAACGGCGATCGTCGAAGGCTTCGCACAGCGCGTGATCAATGGCGAAGTTCCCGAGATCCTCGCGGACAAACGCATCGTCGTGCTCGATCTCGCAATGATGGTCGCCGGTACCAAGTACCGCGGCCAATTCGAGGAACGCATTAAAGCGGTCATGAACGAAGTGCGTCGCGCTCGAAACACGATCCTCTTTATCGACGAATTGCACACGCTCGTGGGTGCCGGCGGAGCCGAAGGAGCCATCGATGCAGCCAACGTGCTCAAACCAGCACTCGCTCGCGGTGAAATCCAATGCATCGGCGCGACGACCCTGGACGAGTACCGCAAGTACATCGAAAAGGACAATGCGCTCGCACGCCGATTCCAAGAGATCATGGTTGAGCCTACCGGCAAAACCGAAACGATCCAAATCCTCAAAGGCCTCAAGGATCGCTACGAAGAGCATCACCGCGTTCAAATCACCGACGACGCAATCGTTGCTGCCGTCGAAATGAGCGAACGCTACATCACCGCTCGATGCCTGCCAGATAAAGCGATCGACGTGATCGACGAAGCGGGCGCGCGGGTCCGGTTGCGCACCATGAGCAAACCACCCGATTTGAAGGATATCGACGACGAAGTCGAACGCCTCAATAAAGAAAAAGAAGACGCTGTTGCCAACCAAGATTTTGAAAAGGCCGCGAGCCTCCGAGATCAAGCCGACAAGCTGCGTCGCAAAAAGGAACAGATCACTCGCGACTGGCGTGAAAAGAGCCGCGAAACCGACGGTGTCGTCGACGAAGAAGTGGTTGCGGAAGTCGTCTCCAAGATGACAGGCATCCCTCTGACGCGTCTCTCGACCGAGGATTCGCTGCGCTTGATGAATATGGAATCCGAACTGCACAAACGCGTTGTGAGCCAAGAACAAGCAGTGACCGCAGTCGCCAAAGCCGTGCGACGCAGTCGAAGCGGACTCAAGGACCCCAAGCGTCCAACCGGTTGCTTCGTTTTTGCAGGACCCACCGGGGTCGGTAAGACATTGCTCGCTAAGGCATTGGCGGAAACTCTGTTCGGAGATGCCGAGGCGCTCATTCACATCGACATGAGCGAGTACATGGAAAAGCACAACGTCAGCCGACTCATCGGTGCACCTCCTGGTTATGTCGGATACGAAGAAGGGGGACAACTCACCGAGAAAATCCGCCGACGCCCGTATGCAGTCGTTCTATTGGATGAAATCGAGAAAGCCCACCCTGACGTCTTCAACATGCTTTTGCAAGTGATGGAAGAAGGCCGCTTGACCGATAGCTTTGGGCGACAAGTCGACTTCCGAAATACGATCCTGATCCTCACTACCAATGCAGGTGCGGATGCGATCAAGAACGAATCTGCGTTCGGCTTTACCAAGCCAGACGGAGATGCATCGTACGACAGCATGAAGTCCCGTGTGATGGATCAGATCCAGCGAGTCTTCCGGCCAGAGTTCCTCAATCGTCTCGATGACACCATCATCTTCCGACATTTGAACAAGGAAGATCTTAAGAAGGTGATCGACTTCGAAATGACCAAGGTGCTCCAGCGGTTGCACGAGCGCGGACTCGAACTCATCCTGACCGACGAAGCCAAAGAGTTTATCATCAAGCAAGGTTCAGACCTGGATTACGGTGCTCGGCCGCTACGCCGTGCCATCGAACAACGGGTCGAAGATCCACTCGCCGAAGAACTCCTCCGAGGAACCTTCGAAGGCAAAAACACGATCACTGTCGAGGCCATTAAAGACTCCGATGGAAAGATCACGCGTTTGGATTTCAAAGGCGAAGTGCGAGACCAAACCGAAGCGACCGAACCAACGGCTGCCGCAGGTGCTTAGTCGAAAACTTGCTTTCCAATAAAGCAATTTAAGACAGGCCGGGAATTTTTCCCGGCCTGTTTTCGTTGCGCGTCGCCCGCC
>JANODW010000688.1:0-8917 GCA_031412875.1 Pirellula sp.
CGCCCTGTACGAAGCGAAGGCAAGCGGCCGCGACCGATGTACGTGGACTACAAGGACATCGAGCTTCTCACCAAGCTTGTGAATCGTCATGGCCGAATCGTGAGCCGACGGAAGTCCGGTTGTTCCGCAGCGAGCCAACACGCCGTCAGCCAAGCTGTCAAGCGCGCCCGTTTTATGGCACTGATGCCTTACGTCGGAGAGTAATGTCTCGAGTTTTTCCGTTTGAGCGTCGCGTCGAATTTTGCGAAACCGACGCTGCCGGAATTGCTCACTTTTCATCTTTGATTGTTTATATGGAGCAAGCGGAACACGCATTGCTCCGGTCGCTCGGGCTGAGCGTTGCACCTGCTCACACATCAAATCCTCCTCTCCACTCTACAGCAAGTTTTAGCTGGCCGAGAGTCAAAGTCGAATGCGACTTCCACGCTCCAGCAAGGTTCGAGGACCTCATTTCCGTACTCACTTCTATTGAGAAAATCGGAACGAAAAGCGTCGTTTATAAGCACCGATTGACCATCGGTAACACTCCTGTCGCAACCGGCAAAATGACCAGCGTTTGCTGCAGCCTCCAGGCAGGTGAATTGGTAGGGACTCCAATCCCCTTGGCTCTCCGCGAGCTTTTGCAACCCTTTGTGCATTGAGCTTTCTTTGCGGCCAAGCACAGATCAGCCAACCCCATTATAAAGGGGAGCATCCCATTGCTTGCGTCTCGTCAGATACCCATAAGCCAACTATCTAACGCTATGAGTGACTGTAGTAGGGCGAGATCATCAGATAAACGATGACGCCGGTAGTCGAGACATATAGCCATATCGGGTATGCGTATTTGGCGATCCGACGATGGCGAGAGATTTGGTTGGTCATGGCGAACAAAAACGCTCTCAAAACCAGTGGCAACACTATCAAGGACAATCCGATATGCGAGATCAGGATGGTGTAGTAAACGACTCGCAACCCTCCCTCCCCTCCAAAACGCGTTGAGGGATTCGACAAATGGTAGGTCACGTAGAAAACCAAGAAGATGGCGCCCAAAGCAAACGCGGAAGTCATAGCAATACGGTGCAACCCAATTTTGCCACGCTTTTGCGCGATCAACCCCAAAACAAGCAGTATTGAGGTTAATGAATTAATGGCGCCGATGGCATGCGGCAAAAATTTTGTCCACGTTCCTAGATCTACTTTGGTACGAATCCCCAATAGGAGAGCCACCACCAAAGGAATCGCAATCGACAGAATATTGGTCGCCAAGGTGGCGCGTTTTTCAGAAGAAGCAAAGTCTGTCATCGATGGAACCCAGAGCCAAACCGAGGGGCATGGAAGTATCCCCTCGCTCGCGCATCGGGTTGCGATAGTGTATCTGGCCGGCAAGGATTCTCAAGGACCTTGGTCGCATGAGAATCGTTTGCCGGCCTGATGACAAGGGATAGCCTTATCGCTAACCCTTTTAGGATTTAGCGAGCCGATTTACAGAAGGCTGCCAAGGATCTCATCCATCGCTAGCGAGTGCACCAACGCTTCGTCGGAATCCCCTGAATTGGTCTCGCGTTCCGTTGGCAGGATCGCGGTCCAATCCAGTTGATCGACAGCCAAAGCAGGACCGACTTCTGAAGAGACCATTGCCAAATAGGAATCGAGCGATTGGATCGCAACCGATCGAGTTTGGGCATCGGTCGTCTCGCCATTGCGGCGAGAAGCAACCGCACCGGAGGTCGATGCAACTTCGGGAGCGCCTAAGCTAGCCGCCGAGATCCATTGATCCGATGCGAATCCAACGCCTTCTCCTTCGCCTTCTCCACCACTCGACCCGCCACCCGAGGTTTGCGTGTTGATGAAGTTGATCACCGTGATGACATCGAGAGGGCCGACGAAACCATCACCATCCACATCCAAGTAAGGAGGAGGGGCGGTTGTCACCGGGAAGGGTAGTTGCCCGGCGCCATTGAAATTGATGTAGTTCACCAACTGAAGAACGTCCAGTGGAGATACTCCCCCGTCTCCATTCACATCGAGTCTGTTCGACGGATTCGTATACGGATTGCGATTGATGTTGACGTAGTAGTCCTCGACTTCTCCATCCGGTGCAGTGCCGGTTGGGGCCAACCCATCTTGGGAGCTCAGTCGAACGCGGAGCGCGACTGGAGCTGTCGTCCTGGAGGACGAAGTCAGGATGGAACGCGAAATTGGAATCGTATTGTCGCCATTCCCAATCCGTCCATTGATGGCAATCTTTTCTGAGGCTTCAAACGATCCGTTTCCGTTGGCATCCAACCAAGCACTGATGAACGCAGGCCTTGAAACCGATGCACCTTGGACATTCACGATGATGGAACCACCAAAGGAAGCCGTGAGAGGTAGCACGGTCACCCCGTCATCACTATCCAAGTCAGTTACACGTGCATCCGCATCGGCGGTAACGGTCGCACCGATCGAGTACCCGCTAACAAGCGTGTGTCGGGCACCATTGCTGGCCTTTTTGCTTGGATAAAGGGGATCGGCTGCATCGCCATAATCGAGTCCTTCTCCCAAGAATATCGTGACAAGTGTTTTGCCATCTAGTTCGGTTGCACGCATTGGGTTGCCTGCCAAATCGCGCACCCCATTGACGGGCGACGCGCCGGATCCCGCCGTTCCCCGAGCCCCTTCAATAAGGATCGTCGAGGCGAGCTGGGTAAGCTGAACGCCAGGCAGGCCGCTTGCAGCGATCTTGTCCATGACTACCTTTGCCGCTTGCGCGGCGGTCAAGACCTGGGTGAGGTCAATGGGCACAGCTATTGCGGCAGCACGTCCAGCGACACCGACAACTCTGAGGACAGTACTAGTCGCTTGGAGTCTCAAGTCCGCTTGAGTTCCAACCGAGATCAACCCGCCGGCGGAGAAGGTCGCATTGAGGCCTAGACTCGGTCGGGCGTTGATAGTGTTGACGATGGAAGCTGCCAATCGGCTGGCCGAACTGATGTCCAGTGGAACCGGCACGTTGTTCAGGCCGACGCTACCTCCGTCATCAAATTCGAAAACAACAGTCGAATCCCCACGTTGTATCGAGAATGTTTGTCCGTCTGCGAAGCCGACGGGCAGTCCATTTTCGGTTGGGATTTGGAAGCCATAGCTCGGTGTGGTACCCGCGGTGCCCGATACTCCGATTCGGCTATCTTGCGGCAAGAAGGAGACCAACGAGCTACCCAGGATCTGTAGCTCGTTTCCACCGATTGCGTTGACGGTCAGATTCAGCCCAGCGGTGCGGATCGCCGCGACCACTTTGTTTGCAAAAACCGTGGCTGGATCTTGCGAATTGATAATGATCGGGAAGTTTCCTGACTGTACGACGCCATCGTTGTCGAATTCGAAAGTGATGCGTTGGAAGCCATCATCGATTCGGAAGAATGTGCCGTCGACAGCCGTTGTCGTAAATCCATCAGAGGATGCAGGAAGTCTCAATCGAATACCTGTATCAAGCTCGAAGGCTGTCGTCTTGCCGGTAAGGTCCAAGATGGAGTAGGTCGTACCGTCCACGATCTGTTTAGGCGACAACAAATCGATTGCCGACTCGTTGGTATTGATAAACCGAATTTGATAGACCGCTTCACTGTCCCAAACGCCGGCCAGTGGCGTCAAGCGAACGATGTTGCTGGTGGGATCGAACCCAAATCGATAGTCGAGACTCTCGACTAGGATCTGACCATTTTTGTAAAGCAATACCGAGTTGCGAGTCACCGAGTCAGGATCGACGCCGGTGCCTTGCGATTTGTTGCCGACTTGGGCGGAATCGAGGATTTGGATGTCGAAATAGGTTAGCGTTCGGTGGGTCAATTCGACGATGCCGATGGCTGGATTGGAATCCTGCCCCAAGGCATCGTTGTCAAATGGATTGATAGCGATGGCGCTTGGACCAACAAAGTCCGCTCGATCGGCGGCCCCTCGATCCTTGAAGATGCCTTCGCCGAGCCCAGGAGGTGTCTCAACGCTTGGATCGTCCACTCGGAGCAACCCATTGATATCTGTCGCAGGTGCAATGATTGGCGAGGCGGCGAGTCCTAACGGTTGCTTCACCGACAGGAGTGCCGATCGATCTACCAAAGTGTCGATGGTCGCGTCAATTGCAGGGGACTTCGGCACGGGATAAAGGTTTCCGGCGGCCGCGTTGGTAAACAGTGGAACCGAATTGGAAACGGAGATTGGGAACTGACCAGTCGTCGCGGATCCGGTTGCGTTCACGCTGTTACCTTGAAACAAGGTAGCACCGATCACGGTAGAGATGCTGGTCGGGTCAACAAAAATGCCAGACGAAGAGTTGGCAATGATGTTATTGATCAATGTGGGGCTTGCGTTAGCACCCACACGAATGCCGGTGCCAGATGGGGTAAACGTCTGACCAGGGCGGCTAGAAATAGCCCCGACCGCGTCGATGTCCGCCCCGACCGAGTCTCCGGTCAATGCTCCTTCATTAACGACATCGGTCAATCGCACAAAGTACAACTGGCTGAGCGAGTTGAAGCCATAGGCGTCCAGATCGATGTAGCGGCTTGTAAAGGAAGCGTTGCCGACGGATGTGTAGTTCACTCCGTCCGTGCTTACCTCGACGCGTACCTGTTCTGCAGAGCCTACTTCGTAGACCGCCAAGTCAGCGCGAGGGTCATCTGAACCGGTGAGGATATTGTTGGTAAACTGGACCACCAAACTGCCGCCGCGTCCGAGGGAGACAACTCCCTGATTCGCGATGGGCTCGCCGATTCCTGAATAGTTGGGAGCGCCCAGAGCATTGTCCGCTAATTGCAGTCCCGCAATCGGTACCGGACCTCCGCCCGCCCTTGGGTTGTAGCTTCTGACCGAATCGGCAAAGGAGATCGTTCCATTGCTGTAAAAATCGTCCCCGATGGTGGCGGACGGGGGAGCTGCGGTTTCGGTAACCGTCCCACCCAAAATCGTATTGTTCACGATTCGAGCAAAGGGAACGGCGGCGAGCGGAACGCTGCCTGTTGACGAGTCACCTTGAACATTGATTCCACCGCCTCGGTTGGCGACCAACTCGTTGTTTACGATGACCGCACCGGGTATCAAACGTTGGTTGTTTAGCGTAATCGTATTTCGTACCGAGCCGGGATTGGGCGCGTTCGAAACGGAATCGCGTGGATCCGCTTGCAACGTGATCCCGAATCCGGCCGACTGGGAAACTCGCGAGTTCTCAACAACGACCTGCCCTTGTTCTCGCGGTGTATTGCGATCCCCTTCGAGAACGAGAGACTTGGCAACCCCGATCGAACTAGGCATGGTTACGGAGATGGTTCCAACGAGAGAGATCTCGTCCGTGTTCTGTCCCGTTAGGCTACCGTCGGTCGAGATAGCCGCGATCGACAAAATACCTTGAACGGTACTGCCGTTGATAATATCCCGAACCCGTGAAGCAATGATCTTGGCCGATTCATTCAACGCGCTGTTGTACGGTACGGCGAGATTGCCGGGGCGGACACCGCGAGAAGGAGAATTGGCCAGCAACGAGAGATCGTCAAACTCGAGTGTGACCGAGTTGATTCCATCGTTGAGCACGATCGTTTGACCGTCTGCGATGCTAAACGAACCGTTGAACTTGACCGTTTGCGAGCGAGACTGCTGTTGATTTGGTTCAAAGCTCGTGACCAAATTCAATTGGACTGCTTGGGTTGGCAATTGAGGTTGACCATAAGCTTGTCCGCCTCGGATTTCCAACTGATACGGACCGACCAAAATGTCGCTGCCGGCAGACGGAACGGTTACAAAGGAAGTGTCTACACGAGCGCCCGTGACGGTCTCTCCTCGTTCGGCCAATCCGATGATAAAGTCGTCCAGATAGAGACCTTCAAACGCATTGTTCCGAGCCTTCAGCGCGGATGGCAAGAAGGCGGTTCCAAATTCCGAAAAGCTGTCTTCTCCACGCGGTGTGGAGACCGTAAACGGTCCAGGAACCGTCACGGCGATACCGGTCAGATCGATGAAGCTGCCGCGTTGCTTATAGGTTGCGTAAGAATCCAAGCCTCCCGCCAAGGCTTTTTCCATTGCATCTGCGACCGCGGTGGCGACTTCGGCCTCCGTCATGGTTTGCAAGATGTAAACCGGTACATTCGTGGCGTTGCTGAGGCCAGGAGCACCCTCAATGCCAAGCGGCGAGTTTGCTGGCAAGGTGATCGAAGCGGCACCGTCGGCTTGGATGCGATTGCCGACAATCGAGAAATTGAGTCGCGGTGTTACGTCGACAGTCAGATTGTATTGGCCTTGGGATCCGCCGATGGCTCCGCTGTCTTCCACGACCGGGTTGTACCGAGTGTTCGACGAACCCGAGACGCCCAAATAGTAGCGGCCCGATTTGGTTACATTGAAATCGATCCTCGAATCGCGGGTTCCGCCCGAATCATTATTGGATGCAAGTTCGCTGCCATTGGCGTCAAACAATCGCAAGAATGGATCGAGAGACGAACCACCAGGAACGGTCGTGGATGCGGCCGTCAGGCTGATGCTCGATCCCGCTTCCAAATCGAGCTTGAACAAGTCGATATCGCGGTCGATGCCGGTCAGCAGGGTCGGATTGTCGCCAATCGCCCCTACGCCTGTGACGCGTACGGATCCGCCCGTGACTCCGATTGGAAGCGATTTGCTGATAACGTCTGAGCCGCCGATCGGATCGGCCAAGCTCGCGGTAAGATTTTGTTTTGGATAGGTTGCAGCGTTGAGCACGGCAAAGATCGACTGCGCCAATACCGCGGGCGAGTCCGTTGCATTGAAACGGATCACATTGCCGGCGGGGCTGGTTCCCGACCCATCCCAAAATACAAAGTCTAGTCCGAGGACATTGAACGTATCACCGTTTTTCAAATTGGCCCCGGATGGGATGACCAACGTGTAACCCATTTCAATTTCGAATTGCTTGCCGCCAGCGGAGAAGGACTGTCCGTCCTTCAACTTGTCGCCCGCAACCACTTTCATCTCAAGACCGCCGCCCCGCTGAGTGCCAAAGCCCATGCTACCAGCGGTGTTGAATTCGAATCGCAATCGCGAGTCTTTGCTTCCAGCCAACACCGACAGGTTGACTCTGGCTTGTCGCCATGCGGCTCCAGGTGCTGCTGTTGCATTGGGCAAGTTGTTGGTCGTTTTTTCAACGGCAACTTCTCGCGTATCGGTGTTGTTGGTTGTCAGCAAGTGCCAAACACCCGCATCGTCCGATCCATACACTCGGAACGAATCGGTCATCAAACCGCCACCTTGTGACGTACCGTCATCGTTCGCCATGAAGTAATTGAAATACAGCGTCGGTGCATCTTGCACAGTCATTCCCGCCAAGGAGAAAGATTGACTCTCAAGAACACCCAATGCTCCACCGGAGAAATTATAAGTGTTCAAGACCGGCTGACCGTTCGACTTGGCAAAAGTCAACGGGTTGGTCGCCGTGGAAAACGTTGCATTGCTATGCGGATTGCCAGTTACGGAATTGAAAGGATTTTCAAAACCGAAATACCAGCTTGTGTCGCCCGTTTGGGAAACGTCGCTCAAGTCGTTCGGTGTATTGATTCCGTGGCCTGCATCCCCTCCGCGTCGTTGTGTCTGGTGCCAAAGGTTGTAGTCCAAGTTCGAGAATGCAACTCCATTGATACCGCCGGCACCGATTGAAACCGACGAGCGTCCGTTCGCGAAAACATTCTGCAGCTCACCGCTGGTGTTGAATGCGTACATGGTTCCGGTGTCATCGGTACCAAAGAGCAAATTGGCATAGCGGCCGCCTTCCACGTTTTGCGGTCCGGCAGTCAGTGCATTGAAGCGGATACCGAGCAATTGATACGAACCGGTGATATAGGAACCGATGGGGCCCGGACGGTTCCCAGCCAATTCATTGGCGGAAACGCGGTACAAGCCGCCGTTGTCGCTCACCGCGAAAACGCTGGAATTGATACCAGCGATACCGCGAACCAATCCGCCGGGTGCAACCCCGACCAATCGGGAACTGCCGGTGGTCGCAGTCACTTCGGCACCGACCAATTGGACCAAGCTGCCGTTTGCTACTGCAGAGACACCTGCAAAGCCGGCGCTGGTGATCGCTTGGGAGAGTCGCACTGCAATCGTTTCTGCAGTGTCGCCAGCCAAGAAATCGACTGGAATCCGACCGCTGCCAACAGTTCCTGTGGAACCCACTTCCGTGGCAACACCGCGGGCAACCAGTGTCGCGAAGGAACCGGAGACTGCTTTGCTGAAATTGAGACGTGTACCGTCAAAGCCGATTTGAATGCTGGACGGCACCGCTTGTCGGAGCGAGTCCACGAACTGTTCGTTTGTCATCGATGGGGAGTAGAACACGGTTCGGAATCCCGGTGGGACCGTCGACACAGGGCCAGTCTCGATTTGATAGTTGACTCCATCGATAACGAAGCGATCGCCGTTGAGCAACACGTTGGTGTTGGGAACGAAATTCAGGAGAAGCTCTGGTCCAGAGTTGAATTCAAAAGTAACAATCGAGCTAGGAAACGCTCGTAGCGTGACGGTATCTCCATCGCGGATGAGCGATCTGGTGACGGAAGTCACCTCGGTTGCTTCCGTGACAGCCACCGCGGTGGCAATCGTTCCTGATGGCGATGCAGTTTGGATGAATCCCCGTTCGGTAATACTCGTTCCTGCACCTCGGATGATGTCAGGCGGGTTGGGGGTACCGGTCGTCACGATGTTAAATTCGTTGTCCCGAGCCGGGGAGCTGATACCAGCACCGGTATTGGGATCAAAGCGGTAGAGGATGTTGGTCGTGTACTGAGTTCCTACACCTCCCAACCGATTGGCTACTAGGAAACCGGACTCCGCTCCCTGGAATTCAGTGAACGTCAAGGCTTCGACATTCATGCCTGCATTTTCGGTGGCTAAGTCGATCGAAACGGTCGGTGGAGCGTCGTCGTCGGTGATCGAGCCGGCG
>JANODW010000689.1:0-4897 GCA_031412875.1 Pirellula sp.
AGAGCACGGTAGGAGTTCCACATGAGCGAAAACATTCGCTTGCCATCGAGCGAGATCGCGTTGGCAACCGCCCAACCTCGATCGTAGAGCGCTTTGGTTCGCTCCATTTGCAATCGAATCAGCCCTCGCCAGTCACCTACTTCATTCAATGCAAAGATGGTGGGGCTATTAGGCAAGGCTAGCCAACGCGCTGCATCGATCCCAAATCTCGCAAGCTCTTCTTCGGGTAGGTAAATACGATTACGACGAGCATCCTCTCCAATGTCTCTCAAAATGTTCGTCATTTGAAATGCGATACCGCAATCCAATGCGGCTTGCCGGATCTCGTCCGAAGGAAGCTCACCTTGCTTTCTTGCCCAAACGGAGAGGCAAGCAATGCCGACACTGGACGCAACCAGATGGCAATAGGCTTTGGTCTCGGCCCAGTTCTTCATCCGAATCGCAGGTGGCAACCTACCAGCAACCGTGTCTCCAATGTCGTTTTGCGTTTGTTGGCAATCGATGTCTACCCCACGCACTAGGTCATGCAAGGTTTCTCGTGGAATCGCAAATCTCTCAATCGAGTCGGACAACGCCAACCGAATCGGCTCGAGGCATTCAGTGGTCGAATGGCTGGCATGGAAATCGATCGAACTCGCAGGCAAAGCATCGATCCAGTCGTGCCAATGCTTCGCGCACCAGCGACTCGCTTCTGCCTCGCGTGTGTCTAAAAAGGATTCCTGTCCGTCGGTAGCATCGTCCGCTAAACGCGCAAACGCATACAAGGCCATCATGGCATTGCGGCGATGCAACCCCAGCAGCGAAAAAGAACGATAGAAGCTAGATCCGCTGTTGCGAGCAAGCGACTTGCAATGCGAGTAGGATTCAGAAAGAGGACTCGTCATTCCTAGAGCGATCCCCTAGGTCTACTGAGCTCGGCAACCTGCGTCGAGCGAGGGGAAAACATGGCGCGCAACAGCAAGGCCGCTTTCTGCTTCTTGGTGACTTCGATGGGATGCGTCCATACATCAAAATTGGCTAGTGCGATATTGTTTAGAATGGTCAACCCACCCCGTGCGAAGAGCTGGATGTCGCGGGCAAGCCATCTCGGAGTTTGCTTCACCAGAGGCAATCCGCCGACCAAACACGTTCGAGCTAAATCCACCCAAACCTTGAGCGCAAATCGCAATGCGTCCGACCGTGTTCCGGCCAGAATCTCTCTCTCGGTCAATTGAAAACGATTCCAAAGGTCCTTAGGCAAATAGATCCTGCCCAGCAACGCATCCTGCCGAAGGTCTTGGCAAAAGTTGGCGATTTGCAACCCAGTGCAGATCCGGTCACTCAGTTGTTGCGAAGCTGGATCCGCAACGCGGGCTACCTGAAGTAGGATTCGTCCCACCGGATTAGCGCTGCCGCGACAATAGTCCAATACCTCGCTCTGAGATCCGTATCGCGTCACGGTTTGATCTTGTACAAACGCATCGAGCAAATGCTGAAACGGATCTCGACTGAGCGAGTGCAATCGGATCGTTTCTGCAAGCGCCACAAAAACCGGGTGCCGTGCCGTTCCAGAAAAACACGCGAAGAGTTCCTCCCGCCACCATTGCAAAAGTCGCAGCGATTCTGCACGACTTCCAACCTCGTCGGCCAAATCATCCGACCAACGGCAATACGCATAAATGTTGAAGAAATCTTGCCGCAACCCCTTCGGCAATAGCCAACTTGCTACGGAAAAGTTCTCGTAATGCGACTTCGCCAGCCTTTTGCAATACATTTGCGACTGAATCAAATCCAACGGCTGCACGGTCCCGCTCGGTCCAAAGCGCTTTAGGTCCTCTGCGACCGCACTTTTGCCGGCTCGGGAAGTTCGTTCTGGTGCGGTAATGGCTTCGCTTGGGGATGACATGCCGCTATGATAACGTGAAATTCGAAGTGTCTACCCTGACCTCTAAGCCCTATGAAAATAATTCTTGCTGCCCCACGTGGATTCTGTGCCGGCGTCAATATGGCCGTCCAGAGCTTGGATCTCGCACTCAAGCATTTCGGCGCTCCGATATACGTCTACCACGAAATCGTTCACAACCAACACGTCGTGCAATCCTTCCAAACCAAAGGCGCCGTTTTCGTCAACGCGTTGGAGGAAATTCCTGCAGATTCCACTGTCCTATTCTCCGCGCACGGCGTCTCTCCCGAAATCCGACGCGTGGCCAAAGAACGTCGCCTCCATGCTATCGATGCGACCTGTCCCCTCGTCACCAAAGTGCACTTGGAAGCGATCAAGTTTGCAAAGGAACACTATACGATCATCCTAATCGGTCACGATGGACACGATGAAGTGATCGGCACCATGGGAGAAGCCCCCGAAGCCATCGTGCTCGTGGAGGATACCAAGGATATCGATGCCCTCGCGTTCGCCGCCGACACGAAGCTCGCCTACCTCACCCAAACCACTCTCAGTGTGGACGATGCGAATCGAATTATCCTACGGCTTAAAGAAAAATTCCCTTGGATCATCGGCCCCCCCAAAGAGGATATCTGCTACGCGACTCAAAATAGGCAAGAGGCCGTTCGGATCCTCTGCCAACAAGCCGACGCCGTGATCGTTCTGGGAAGCCAAAATAGCAGCAACTCGCAACGCTTGCGCGAGCTCGCAGACGAGTTCGGCATTCCCGGCTTTCTCGCAGACGGGCCTCATGACCTCAACGAAAAAGACTTCGAAGGGAAAAACACTATCCTGATTACCGCAGGTGCTAGCGCCCCAGAATTGGTGGTGCAAAACACGATTCAGTGGCTCAAGGATCGATTCAATGCGACCGTTGAGGAGCAGGTCGTGCGTGAAGAACAAGTCTATTTCCCCCTGCCCAAAGCGCTTCGTGGCCTCTCGAATGCGACCTGAGAGGCATGAACGACGAAACCAAAAACTCGAAAGAATCCGCCAGCGATCTCGACGCGATAGCCGCTTCATTGCCCCTCTTCGCTTCGTCCGTTTGCTTGGCCTGCAAATGGCATCGAACCATCGTTTCGGGCAAAGGATCCGTGTTCATGCTCTGCCAGTCCGAGGAAACACCGGAACACTGGCCCAAGTATCCGCCGCAACCGAAAATACGGTGCGAATACTTTCGATCCTCGCTCGACACGTAAGCTTCACGTTCACGGCGTTGCGCTGGTGTGGTGTGCAGGAGTCGCTTTCGGCAAAAGCGACCTACGGAATCCCGTCGGCTTGCCCGATGGATCGTTAGGTTTTTCGCTACGCGCCGCAGGCTCCCCCCACGCTCCATGACTAATCCTGCAGATCCGATGCCGAAGCTATCGCCGCATTCAGCGTATTCTGAAGCAACATCGCTATCGTCAAGGGCCCAATCCCACCCGGCACCGGAGTGATCGCGCTGGCCACTGTAGACACCGCCGTAAAATCGACGTCACCCACCAACTTGTCCTCAACTCTATTGATCCCAACGTCGATCACAACCGCTCCAGGCCGAACCATGTCGACCGTGATGAAATTGGGTCTGCCAATCGCAACCACTAGGATATCAGCTCGCGAAGTGATCTTGGCCAGATCTTTAGATTGGCTGTGGCAACATGTCACAGTCGCATTAGCATTGCTGGCTCCCATCGGGCCCATCTTCTGAAGAAACATGGAAACGAGTGGCTTACCGACGATATCGCTTCTGCCCACCACCACCACTTCCTTTCCTGTGGTTTCGATTTGATAGCGAGCCAACAATTGCATCACTCCATGGGGTGTGCACGGTAAAAAGCGAGGGCGACCTTGTGAGATCAATCCCACGTTTTCCGGAGCAAATGCATCCACGTCTTTAGCTGGCAATATCGCATCGAGAACTTGGCGCTCGTTGATTTGTTTGGGTAACGGCAACTGGACCAAGATTCCATGGATCTTGGAATCCGCGTTCAGGACGGTTAGAAGTTCCAGCAACTCTGCGGTTGTTGTGCTGTTGGGCATGCGGAATAATCGGCTTTGAAGTCCCGCTTTTTCGCACGCCAACTCCTTATTGCGAACATAAACTTGGCTGGCAGGGTCCTCCCCTACAAGCACGGCAGCCAAGCAAGGCGTGATCCCACGCTCGTTCACCAAAACTGCCACTTGGGTCGCTATCTCTCCACGGATTTGGAGCGCAATTGCTTTTCCATCTAAAATGCGAGCAGTCATTAGAATTGTTACTGACAGGGTTAGGTGGTTTGGGATGCTGTTTCGGGATATCGACAAAAGCGTCATTTGTTATATTGTTTGACGGGGTGGTTCGTCGAGCCGCATTCGTGTAGCCACCCCCCATCGTCTTTCGCACCATTCAAGCTCAAACGTCAGAAAACCTTTCCTAAATGGCCGACAACGAAAATACCGCCGAAGAAAAACTGAGTCCCGTCGAGGGAATGAAGATCGCTAGTAACTATCTTCGCGGAACCATCGGCGCCGAACTTGCAACACCGGTTGACCATTTCGGCAAAGAAGACATTCAACTCCTGAAGTTCCACGGAACTTACCAGCAGGACGATCGGGAAGCCAGAGGCGCGGCAACCGAAAGTGGCAAATCGGAAAAAGCCTACAGCTTCATGGTGCGTAGCCGTATTCCCGCGGGAATCATGACCAGCCCGCAACTGCTTGCTCACCTCGACCTTTGCGATGAGATCGGCAATACGACGCTTAAGGTGACGACGCGGCAAGGGTTGCAGTTGCACGGGATCCTCAAGTCCAACCTGCGTCAATGCATTCGACGCATTAACGACGTTCACTTGAGCACCCTGTCGGCTTGCGGAGACGTGAACCGAAACGTGATGGCTTGCCCAGCTCCGTACAAAGACAACATCCGCCCAGTCCTTCAAAAATTAGCATACGACTTGGCAATGCATTTGGCTCCTAGCACCAAAGCCTACTACGAGCTTTGGCTCAAGGATCCGG
>JANODW010000690.1:0-3138 GCA_031412875.1 Pirellula sp.
CAAGTTCGAATCGGTTGCTGCCCACTCTCATTCGGCGTGCATTGGCAAGGTCCCGGCGAAGCTGATCCGCCAGCAGCCCCGTTCGCTGGATGCTCGGATCGTCTTGAATCGCAACCGCAATCTCTGAAAAACTGCGACGCAGAACACCCATCAATGTTGCTAGCAAAATAGTGCCTAGCACTAACGCCACCACCATCTCTATCAAAGTGAACGCGTGCCTGCAACAAGCCACCGAACGGGAGGGAACACGATTGCACCCACGGGCGTTTCGGTGGTTTATTGCGATTGGGTGTCGCTTCGCAATGGAATGTTTCATCGCAGGCCGTTCGCATTCTGCGCTTGTAGCAGTTCGATGGAGACCAAGACGCGGGGAGTTGGGTCGTTCCCTACCATCCCAAGAATGTCCAAGCGAATGACGTCTGTCTGCAGGCCGCATACAGATTTGGAGCCGACGGGAAGCGTTTGCCAAAGCCATGGCCGGCTCGCGTCAATCCTTCCTTGTTCTCTCACGGGGATTTTGCCGCGCAGTTCATACCAGTCGGTTAATAAGCGATCCGCGATTTGATTTGCCAGTCGCTTTTGTTTGGCGAGCACGAGGGAGTGTTGATGGGAGGAAAGCGCGACCAGACCCGACGCGACGAGGGAACCCATCAAGAGGAGTCCGACAACGACTTCAAGGAGTGTGAATGCACTTTTTTGCGAAAGGGTTCTCACAGGATCATTTCCCCATCGCCATGATCGATCGGACTTCGTCAACGCTATCCGTATAGAGCACTTGGCCGGTCATTCCGATAACCAACAGCCATCGCGACGCGCCGCGACTGGTTACCAGGCCGATGGCATAGGAAGGACTTTGACCAGATTGTGAAAAAACAATGGAGCCCTCATCCGATTGAGACGAGTCGACAATCATTTCTGCGGACTTGATCCGCGTGGAGATGTCGATCGTGCGTTCGCTTGTTTTGTAAAGAAATCGCTTTCGTGTGCGATCGAAAAGCAGAGCACCAGGTTGGGGGCTTTGGCGGGCAGTGTCGCGTTCTTTGCCGTCGGCTCGGGCGAGCGACTGCGCAACGCGAACGAGCTCGGATTGTTCTAGATGTCCGACGACGGAAAGCAGAGTGATCGCAGATACCAAACCCAGCAGAACAATCACTGCGATCAATTCGAGGAGTGTAAATGCGTTGCGGGCGGGTCTATTTGCTCTTTGCATTGAGAGCCTCGCTGCTAACGTCCGCATCGCCTCCAACGCCCCCCTCGCGACCATCTCCGCCTAAGCAGACCACATCGAACGGAGAGTTGGCGGCAGGACTGATGTACTCATAGGGGCGTCCCCAAGGGTCGATTGGAACCTTTTTCAAAAAACCATCGGGGAAGCTTCTTGTTCCGACCGTCAAAATCTCGATGCCTTCTTCATTGGTAGGGTAGCGTGATTGGTCGGCGTAGAATGATTCGAGCGCACTGACGATGGTCGCGATTTCCGCCTTGGCAGCATTTTGCTTGCTCGCGATCAAATAGCTTCGCGTTTGGACGGCGACCAAGGTGCTCAGCAAACCGATGATGATGATCACGACCATGAGTTCGACCAGAGAAAATGCTGGACGTTGTTTCGCCATCATGTTTGCGTTCCTTATGTGGGACTTTACGAAATAGACTGTAGGTTGCCGGCTTGCAAAATGGGAAGGATGGTTGCTAGCAACAAAAAACCGACGAAAAACGCGAGCACCAAAATCAGTATAGGTTCAATGAGAGCCGTCAAACGGGCGGAGGCAACGGACAGTTGTTGATTATAGTCATCGCTTAGGCGGGTAAGCATATCGTCCAATTTTCCGGTGTCGCGGCCGACGGAAAAGACGCGGACTGCAAGCGGGGGGAAGACGCCCGATCGCTCTAGTGACTCTGATAATTCTTTGCCAGCGGTCATTTCTTCGCAAGCGACCTCGAGGGCTTTTCGCAGGACACTGTTGTTGGTGCTGGTCGCGGCCAATTGGACGGCGCTGGGCAACGGTAGGCCGCTTCGGGATAGCAGCCCTACAATCATGGCGATGCGAGATACATTTTGTTTGATCAGCATTTTTCCCACGATGGGTAATCGCATCAGGACCCGGTCCAACCAAGATTTTCCGCGTTGGGTACGGAGGATCGCCACCATGGCTGTGATCAGCAGGGCAGCGATCGGAATCATCCAGTACCCATATCCGACCGCGAAGTCGCTTAAAGCCTTGGCCACTCGGGTCGGCCAAGGCAACACCTTGACCGTTTCCTGAAGGTTCTCCAGCAAAGGCGGGAGGACCCAGGTCATCAAGAAAATGGTCGCAAACGAACCGAAAACAACGAGAAAGGCTGGATAGAGCAGGGCCGTAAATACTTTGTCTCCCAGTTGAGACATGCGTTGTTTGTATTCGGACAATTGTTCCAGAACGGTTTCCAGAGTTCCGGCATTTTCTCCGACCTCGATCAAGCGAATCGAGGCGATGTCGAAAACTTCAGGATTCTCAGCCATGGCGCTGGCGAGAGCCGATCCCGAGGCGACGCGATCCCGAACCTGAACGATGGCGGTGCGAAATGCGCCACGGTGTTGGGCTGCGAGCGTGTCCAGAGATTCGAGCAATGGGATACCGGCGCGAAGCAGCATGGAGAGTTCGTGCGAACCGGTCGACCATTGCGCGCGGGCACGATAAGCGGACAATGAGGGAAAGACACGGCCTCGCGTCAACGTGCTTGTTTCGTTGAGCGATTGGACCGCGACCCCTTGGCCTCGCAGTTGGTCGCGGGCTTGTCGTGGTGAGTCGGCGACAATCGTCCCGTGGACGTTGGAACGCGTTGCATTCAGGCCGCTATAGGAGAAAACGGGCATTATCCCACCACCGATTGCAAGCTTGTGACTCGGAGCACTTCTTCGAGCGTGGTGCGCCCTTGCTTGATCTTGTCCTGGCCGTCTGCAAAGAGCAACGTCATTTCGGATTCGAGTGCCGCTTGCCGGATGCTGGTCGCGTTCTCTCGCGATTGGATCAGAGAACGGATCCGGTCGTTGGTAATCAAAAGCTCAAACAAACCGATGCGGCCGCGGAAACCGGATTGGCGGCAGTGCCCGCAACCGACGGGCGAAGATGTTCCGTCCTCGTGGTCTTTCTTGCAAAC
>JANODW010000691.1:0-5363 GCA_031412875.1 Pirellula sp.
CGCGTCCACCTCGTTGTTCGATTAAGCGTTCGATTTCGTCGCGGGAATATTTGCTCAGAGAGCCTGTGACGACTACCGTTTTTCCGGCAAAGACTCCGGCGGCGTCGACGGTATCTTCCTCGGAGGCTTCCATGGACACACCCGCATTTCGCAACTGACGAATCAGTTCCAAACCGTCTTCGCTCCGGAAGTAGTCATAGACGCTTTGGGCGATGATGGGCCCAATTTCATTCGTTTCACCGATGGTTTTTAGATCGGCAGCAATGAGAGAATCGATCGTCCCAAACCGTCGAGATAGGATTTGCGCAACGCGTTGGCCCACGTGTCGAATGGAGATGGCGTTGAGGACCCGCGTCATGCCTCGCCCTTTGCTCAATGCGACTCCTTGGAGCAAGTTTTCGGCCGATTTTTTCCCCATCCGTTCTAGAGCCATGAGTCGATCTAGCGTGAGCGAGTAGAGATCGCCAAAGGTGTTGACCGTTCCGCTGTCGACCAACTGATTGACGAGTTTTTCGCCTAAGCCTTCGATGTCCATGCAATCGCGAGATGCAAAGTAACGCAGCCTTTGTCGCCACTGTGCGGGGCATTGTTTTGCCACGCATCGGATATATACCCCTTGCGGATCTTTGACCAATTCCGAATCGCATTCCGGACATTTGGTGGGAAAGACATAGCTGGGTAGCTCGGTAATCCTGCGATGTTTTTCGACTCGGACGATGTGCGGAATGATCTTCCCAGCTTTTTCGACGACAACCCAATCGCCGATGCGAACGTCCTTCCTTTCGATCTCCTCGATGTTGTGAAGGGAGGCGCGGCTAACGGTGGTACCGGCGAGTTCGACAGGCAGCAACTCGGCAACGGGAGTCACGGTCCCTGTCTTGCCAACTTGTGTTTTGATATCCAGCAGTTGCGTGACAGCCTCGTATTTTTCAATTTTATAAGCGATCACCCATCGCGGGCACTTGCTGGTGCTGCCGAGTGTTTCTCGTTGTTCGAGCGAATTCACTTTCAGAACCAACCCATCGACTTCGAAATCCAGGGCGTGCAATTCCTCGACGAGCTGGTTGCAATGCGAGATCGCTTCTTCTTTGTTGTCGAAACAACGAACGTCAGGAGTGGTTGGGATTCCCATGGCGGCCACGCGCTTTAGAAAATCCATATGGTCCCGCGCTTGGAGGCCTTCGCAAAAGCCAATGCCATGGCAGAAAAATCGGAGCCTCCGTTGGGAGCATATTTTGGAATCGAGCAGCTTGATCGACCCTGCGGTGAGGTTGCGAGTGTTTTTGAATTCCGATTCACCCGCTTGTGAACGCTGTTGGTTGAGGGTGACCAAGTCGGCGTTGGTCATGTAGATCTCTCCGCGTACTTCGAGCGACTTGGGTATGTCGTTGCCAAGGAGTCGTTGCGGGAGACCTCGCAATGTTCTGATATTGTGAGTGATGTCATCGCCAACATCTCCGTTGCCTCGCGTTACCGCTTGGACCAATAGTCCATCGTCGTAGCGAATCGACGCTGCTACGCCATCCACTTTCAGTTCGACCACCCATTGGATCGCTTCTCCCGCCAGTAGTTTTTCGGTTCGCTTGAAAAAATCCCTCAGCTCTTGCTCCGAGTACGTGTTTTCGATCGAGAGCATGGGGACGCGGTGCGCGACTTGGACCAAACCTTCGAGCGGCTTGTCACCCAAACGTTTGGTGGGGCTGTCTGGGAAAGCGAGTTCCGGAAACTCATTTTCTAGTTCTGTGAGTTCTCTCAGCTTTCGATCGTATTCCAGATCGCTGATGGTGGGAGAGGCGAGGACGTAATAGTGATGGTCGTGTTCTCGAATCTGACGACTCAATTCGAGGGCTCGACGTTTTGCAGATTCTTTGTCAGGGAGGTTTGCCATTTGCTGCTCAGTTGTCCGAGGGCGAAGAGGAGTGGTCTGAATCGACAGCAGGCGCATCGTCTGTTTCAGGAGGTTCGTTGGGCTCGGCTAGAAATCGGTATCCCGCATCCCTCAAGGTTAGAAAATGCTTGGGCCTGCCTGGATCGGTCTCAAAAATTTTTCGCAGCCGCAGCATGAATTGATCGACGCTGCGAGTTTGCATTTCGCCATTGACGTCCCACACTTCCGAAAGCAATTCCTGGCGGCTGATGACTCTCCCTTGATTTTCTACGAAATAGCGGAGCAGTTGAAGTTCCTTGTGTGTCATTTTGATGTCGCGGTTTTCGACCTTCACTTCGTAGGTTTCGAAGTTGATCTTGGCTCTGCCAAACGAGATCGTAGAAACTTTGATGGGAGCTGGGGCGGAACCGGAATTTTGACGCGGATGCAGCTTCAATAGATTTTTCACACGGGCCAGGAGTTCATCGAGATCAAAGGGTTTGTTCAAGTATTGATTCGCACCGCAATCAAACCCTCGCGCCCGATCCTCAGGCAAACTTCGCGCGCTCAGAATCAAGATCGGCAGGTTGATGTTTTCATCTCGAATCGTTTCGCAAACGGCATAGCCGCTCATGCCTGGCAACATGAGATCGAGGATCATCAGATCGAAAGCGAAATGATCCGCCTGGACCAATCGAATCGCCGTGGGCCCCTCCCCCACGAGCGTCACTCGATAGCCCTCCGCTTCCAAGTTGTACTTGATCATCATAGCGATGTGCTTTTCGTCTTCGACGATGAGGATGTGCTTCCTCGCTCGCATGGATTTGCATTTGGGGGGGTTGGAGTAAGCTTGGAGGTGAGAGTCGAAAGCTAGTTTTCGGATTTGACCGCTGTGGGACGATGTCTCAACTTGAATCCGAGACGGTGTCAGATGCGGTCGAGCGTGGCGGTTCGTCGCGTTCTCTCAATCTAGCCTTAGGCAGTTTCAATTCAAACCGACTGCCGCACCCCGATGGCGTTTCCACAACACGAACCGACCCTCTGAGCCTTCTCGCAATGGACCGCACCAGAAACAGGCCCAGTCCGGCTCCGGGTTTCGTTCGTTCGAGTTCATCCCCGGCGCGATAGAAACGACGGAATACTTTTTTGCGGAGTTGCTTAGGGATTCCGGGGCCATTGTCCGTGACGGCAATCAAAGCATGGGTGGATGCGGAGTTCATTTCGACCACAATCTCCACCTTCGGAGGACTTCCACCATACTTTATCGCGTTGTCCATGAGGTTGCGAACCAGAATCTCGATGTCGACTTGACGGGCCCAAATTTCACAAGCTGGCGAGTCGATGGTGATGCATTCGCGAGTCACATGGTGTTGCGCAGAAAGTTTTCGCGCGCATTCCTCGAGTACATTTTCGATCGGGACCCAATACAGCGGTTCCGTGGCATTCGAATTCTGTTGCAAACGAGCAACGTTTAGCAGTTGGGTAATCAGTTGATCGAGGCGTTCCACGTCATCCAACATCGAACGATAGAAAACCAGCTTTTGAGCTTCGTCAATGTTGCGCTTGCCTAAGGTTTGCAGGAACAGTTTGAGCGATGCGATGGGACTTTTTAGTTCATGCGTAACGGCATCGATGAAGTTGCTTTGCCGGCGGTTCAGATTGATTTGCTGGATGCTCCAAATCAGGTAAAGAACGACTCCAGCGAGGACGAATAGGAACATTACGGAGCCAACACTGAGCAAAACCCAATAGATATTTGGGCTTTCCTGAGTGGTGATGGCTCCAAAAACATTGAGCAAAACCCAGCCGACCGTGAGCCCGACGAGCAACACAATCATTACGATTGCTAGTAAAATAGGCCATTTGAGGCTTTTGCGTTCGAACATGCTTGGCACAAAGGTAGACGTAAAACGAACAACCCTTAGCACGCTGTCCGCCGTGGACGCACCAACCGCCAGATGGGTAAGCGTCGAGGTTTCGCAGCATTTAAGGTATCGCGGTGGAAATGATACGGGAAATCCTTGGTATGGATTTTCCGAAAAATTTGGGGATAGTCAAAGAGTGCCCCTGACTCAACTTGACCATCTTCGTATAATGAAGTGTCCAGTAAAATTATTTGTGCGTCAAAGGCGGAAGACGCACCTTTAGCTACGAAGGAATCGAAATCGTGACTCCCGAAGCAGACAAAATCCAATTTTCACGTCAGATTTGGCAAGCGGCATCTGAACATGCGCATCGTTGTTTAACGCGACGAGAGTTTTGCCCTGAACAATCGCGAATCGAGAATTTGCGTTGCTTCGATTTAATCGATGAGTCCGAAGTTCAGTTTGGCAAGCAGCTATGGTGCTTCGAAGCGATCGGAATCGATCCGGTAGGGCGTCGGCACATCCTTTATGGCGTGCTGGAGTTTTCAATCCAGTATGGACTGCTTGAGGCATCGCAGACGGCAATGTTCGACGACATCGAGCATCGCGAAAAATTCTTGCAAAGCCAGACCAGGCAATCGTCCAAACTTGTTTACCAGTATCCATCGACCCGATTTTGGGTCTATTCTGCTTGGCTAAGCATTGCGGTGCTCTCTGGGATCTGGATTTTTGTGCTGTTGCGATATCTCAATAGCGGTGGCAACTAATCCCGTAGCCAACGGCTTCTGATCAATGGCCGCTTTTCTTTGCATCTGCGGCAGGTTTCTTTCCGGGTGCTCCGTGCCCGCTAGCGGCTGGCGTTTTCGCTGGAGCCCCATGACCACTGGCAGCAGGTTTCTTGGCTGCGTGTGCGGCAGGAGCAGGCGCCGCGTGGGCGGTTGCCTTCTTGGGTGTTCCATGTGCGTCCTTGGACTTCTCCGATTTTGGAGCGGCATGCCCTTTGGAGTCACCACTCGCGTGAGCGCTATTGGATTCCTCTGACTCGGCTTCGGAATGCTCTGCGTCGGTCAGCTCCTCATCGGGATCCTCTTCTTGCGAAGCGTCGCGGAGCGAAGCGACGAGTCGTCTGGGCGTATGGGAATTGCCTTGGGAAACAAATGCGAGGCTCGCTTCATCGCGATTTTCTCGTACTTCGGTAACCACCAAATCATCGATCGAAGATTGCCCAATCGTTTGAACGAGAACGTCCATCAATTGGGACTTCAAATCTGCCAAGTAGGGATCTGTCAGCAATTTACTATCCAATTGTCGCAAGTGTTCTTCGAGCGACTGGCGGATTTGGGCTTTGTTGAGTTCGATCAATTGGCGGCTCTTCATCCGATGATTCATGGGCACGACCGCGTGCAGGCGCATTTGCAGCGGATTCTTCTTGCCCAATTGAAAACCGAGGTAATGCCCCAAGTCAACTTCGCAGGAGGCATCGACTTTTGCCAACGAGGCTTGATGGCGAATGACACCTACGATGCTCGCATGGATCCCAACAAGGACGATCACAAGAGCGCCGATCCAGTATCTTCTGATTGTTTCAAGCATGGGCAGACCATACACTAAGGGCAGGGCGAATATCGCTT
>JANODW010000692.1:0-3870 GCA_031412875.1 Pirellula sp.
CAACCTTAGTGTGGATAGCGAATGCGTCAACCGGGTCTTTCGGGCCATCCATACCATCAAGGGTTCCGGCTCGTTTTTGCAGTTGAACCAAATCGTCGCAGTCAGCCACCGAGCGGAGTCGTTGCTATGCAAGATTCGCGACGGTGAGACCAATCCCTCTACCGACAACATCGGCGTGATCCTGGATGCGGTGGACACGTTGGTCGCCATGTTGGACTCCGCCGACTTAGGCGCGACAACCGACTGCAAGGAACTATTGCAACGGCTTGAGCACTATGTTGGCAGTACCGCAGCGGTGCGTGCGCCAGTGGAGTCGCCGGTCGTTCTTGGCCCTCCAGCGACGCCCCAAGGCTCGCCAACGGCCCAGGCGGTCGTGGGTGCGAACGATGTGATCGGCCAGGGTGCGTCGCCGATCCCGACGGCATCTGCTGCGCCAGCGAGTGCACAGGCGACACCGCCGTCCCCGTCGCAGCCGTCTGCCAATAAGATTTCCGATCCGACCATGCGGGTGCCGTCGTCGGTACTCAATCATTTGCTTCAGATCACCGGTGGGATGGTGATGGCCAGGAATCAATTGCTCAATGCGAGCGAATCGTTGGACAACCCATCGCTCGAGCGTTTGTGCCGTTTGATCAGCGATGTGCACGAGACCGTCATCAAAACGCGAAAGAGCACCACAGGCACCCTATTCAATAAATTTCAGCGAGTGATTCGCGACCTGTCGTTGGTGTTGGGCAAGGAAGTTGAGCTGATCATTGATGGTGGCGAGTTGGAGCTGGACAAAGCGATCATCGATTCTTTCTCGGATCCGTTGACCCACTTGGTACGCAACTGCATGGATCACGCGATAGAGACACCTGAGCAACGCTTGGCAACTGGTAAGCCGCGATCGGGTACGGTGTGGCTACGCAGTTTTCAGCAAAGCGGAGAGATCGTTCTCGAGGTCGAAGATGACGGTCGGGGGATCGATCCGTCGATCATCCGTCGCAAGGCGGTGGAGAAGGGGTTGCTAACGGCACCGCAAGCGAGCGAGCTATCTGATGACGATGCCATCCTGTTGATATTCAAGCCTGGTTTTTCAACCAAGGACCAAGCGACGGACGTTTCGGGGCGAGGCGTCGGCATGGATGTGGTAAAGACCAATATCGAGCAGATTGGTGGCAGCATCGTCTTTGAGTCCAAATTGGGCAAAGGGAGCAAATTGACGGCTCATTTGCCGTTGGCCAAGGCGCTGGTCGCGTCGTCGTTGACTCGCACCCTCATTGTAGGGATTGGAGAGAGTCAGTTTGCGATCCCGGAGACAGCCATTTGCGAGATCATTCGTCCCGACAAAACGAACTATCCCAAGGATTTCCGCGCGTTGGAACATGGCGAGGTATTCCATTTGCGAGAGTCGATCTTGCCGATGATTCATTTGGCCGATGCGGTGGGCAAGCCACGGATGATTTACTCCGAGGCTACCAAGAGTTTTGTTTTAGATCCGAACAAGACCATTGGTCCACCTACGTTTAAATCGGACGCGAGCCACAGCGCGGCGACTCCGCTACCGAACTTGTCGGTCGTTGTTATTCGGCATCGGCAGCATCGATTTGCGTTGGTGGTCAACGACGTCATTGGGATACGCGAGGCGATCGTTCAGCCAGTTCCCAAATTGATCGAGCATTGTTGGATGTATACAGGCCATGCAGTGATGGGGGACGGCCGTTGCATCTTTATTCTGGACATAGGCAAGATTGCAAAACGGAATCGATTGCAATTGGAGACGGCTGGCAAACCGCCGGCGGCCGTGCCGCGTGAGCGCAAGTCCAGTACGGCTGAGAAAGTTTTGGTGTTCAACTACGCACCCGATGAATACTTTGCGATTCCGCTTGGGATCGCGTCGCTGGCTCAGTCGGTGCAGACCGACGAGATGCGTCGCGTGGGGAACACCGTTTATTATCCGTGCCAAGAGCGGATGATGACGTTGCTTTATTTGGATCAGTATCTCCGTGTTAAGCCGCTAAAAAATTCCAATACGCCGTCCAATATCATTCTGCCTGCGAATTTTGAGGTCGACATTGCATTGGCGTGTGGCGACGACCTTCGCGTGCATGATCTCAATGGCTGTTTTCGATCGAAATCCGATTCGGATTCGTGTTCGGTGGGGCTTTTTGAATTGGAGGGGCGACTGGTTACGTTGTTAGACCTCTATCGTCTGGTCGAGTTGCATGCGCCGGAGCAATTGGCGTTGTCGTCGACTGTTCCCGTGAAGCCTGCTCGGATCTTGTGCGCGGAGGACAGCGTATTTTTCCAACGGCTTCTGTTGCAATATCTCAATCGGACCGAATGGGAATTGACGGTCGTGGGCAACGGTCGCGAAGCGTGGGACATCTTAGACAAAAGCACAAGCAAATTCGACTTGCTCATTTCCGACATCAATATGCCCACGATGAATGGGTTTGAGTTGGCAGCCAAGGTGCGGGCCGACGGTCGGTTCAACGCGTTGCCGATGCTTGCGCTGACCACTCAGGTAGATGATCAAAGTCGTATGCATGGATACGAGGTTGGGTTCAACCAGTATGTAGGCAAAATCAATAAGTTTGCATTGCGGAGGTGTGTCGAAGATGCGCTGTCGCTCGCAATTCCAAGCGTCCCCAAGCCGGTCGTCGCCAGATAGCACAGAGAGCGCAGAATGAATCAACGCATATTTACTTTTTGGGTTGGCGAGCAGATCTACGGGATGCCGTTGCTGTTGGTGGGCGAGTTTTGCCCATTGATGCACGTCACGCAGGTAGAGGTAGGGGACCGTCGCATTCCTTCGGTAGCGCATGTACGCGGCACGACCGCGGTGGTTCTCGACATGCGTGCTGTGCTAGGTGCAGCCGCGAAAACCGTGGAACCGACGAAACAAGACCGGGTCTTTGTCCTGGCTCAGGATCAGATTTGCGAGGAGGGCAAACAGATCCATTTGAAGTCCTATGAAGAGCCGATCGTTTTGGAAATCGATCGGTTGGGAAGCATCGTTGAGGTGGATATGGCGGACCTGCATCCCACGCCGGCACACCTTACCGAGGACTATTACCGAGGTGTCTTTGAAATGGACTGCGGTGACTTAATCCTGCTGGAATTTTCAACGCTCATTGAATGTCTCATTACTGAACTTGCAAAGGCAAACGGATGACCGAAACGAAACAACAATTAGATCGAGAACCCAACTACCGACGTTTCATGGTGGAGGCCCATCAACGCTTTCACGATAGAATCATCGCGGATCTCAACGGGATTCTGCCTATCTGCAATCAGGGCAAGTGTACGGCTGCAGACATCAGCGACAATTTGACGGAGCAGCAGCAGATCACCGACCTGATGCTGAAGGTTGAGCAGCTCTGCACGCATTTGTCGGAAAACGTGACCGATTTGTTTTCCCAGTATTATCGCGAACGCGGTCGATTCTGTGGCATCGCTTACACGACGACAGCCGAGATCAAAGTCAATTTGGTCGATCGGACTTTGCTGGACCGAGCGACCGATGTTCGGTGGTGGTCCAAGGAACCGATCTTGGCCAACTGCGTCAGTTCGATGAAAAAAACCGGTAAAGCCTTGGCCGCCGACTTCGAGGAGTTAGGCGCGTTCTTGGAAGGGGCGGTTGCGTCCTTTCGGATTCCGAGTTTGGCGACTGGCTGGACATCGATGGACTTGACCGACCGCGTCAAAGAGATCGTCGCCTTTTTCCCGCGTCGGTCGGAGATGATGTTCTCGCCGGCGACGCGATTGCAATTCGAAAAGATCGTCACCAGCTTTACCGATTTCCTTAAAACAGGAGATGGGCAAGAGGCGACGATCAAGTTTGCAGGGAAGTTGCTCAACAAGCTAGCGGGCTGCGAAAAGCTG
>JANODW010000693.1:0-7103 GCA_031412875.1 Pirellula sp.
ACGATGGCCTGCTCATCGACGGTTGTATTGCCAATGATGAAACAGTCGATGTCCTCTGCAAACAGGCTGTCAACCAAGCCGATGCGGGAGCCACTGTCATCGCCCCCTCGGACATGATGACGTGTCGGCGCGATACGCCACGCATTGGACGGGGCGGGCCATCAAAATGTTCTCATCATGTCTTACGCTGCCAAATACGCGTCCGCCTTTTACGGCCCCTTTCGAGAAGCCGTGGGATCGGCCAGCAGTCTCGGCAAAGGGGACAAAAAAACCTACCAAATGGATCCGGCCAACACCGATGAAGCGCTCCGCGAAGTCGCACTGGATCTAAGCGAGGGAGCCGACATTGTGATGGTCAAGCCGGGAATGCCCTACTTGGATATCATCCAGCGGATCCATCAATCCTTTCAAGTCCCCGTGGCGGCTTATCAAGTTTCGGGCGAATATGCCATGCTCAAGTTTGCTAGCCAGAACGGGGCCCTCAACGAAAAAGAAGCGGTTTTGGAAAGCCTCGTCGCTTTCCGCCGCGCAGGCGCAACAAGCATCTTGAGTTACTATGCACTCCAAGCTGCACAATGGCTTAAGCAACCAGCATGAGCCTTTCACGTGCAATCCGCAGGTCCCTCCCCTACTAACCCCCATTTGGATCGTCGGCCATTATGAAACGCTCGCTTCTATTCCTTGCTAGTCTTCTCTGCTTGGCAGTTGGCATCTCGCACGCGTATGCAGATCGTCCAAACATCATCTTCATTTTTTCAGATGACCATGCACAGCACGCCATTTCCGCTTACGGGTCCAAAGTAAATAAAACCCCGAACATCGATCGGCTGGCCACGGAGGGAGCTCGATTCATCAATTCATTTGTCACCAACTCGATCTGCACTCCCAGCCGCGCAACATTGTTGACCGGTCAATACTCCCACCTCAATGGAGTACCTGTCTTCAATAGTTTTGACGGCAGCCGCGACCATGTTGCAAAACAACTTCAGGCTGGCGGATACCACACGGGCATGATCGGGAAATGGCACCTCGGCTCCGACCCGACCGGATTCGATCGCTGGATCGTTTTGCCCGGGCAAGGAAACTATTGGAACCCAGCGTTTTTGGTCGCGGGACGCAGACTAACCATCGATGGCCATTGCACCGAAATCACGACCGACTTGGGTATCGAGTTCATGAAAACGCGTCCCGCGGACAAACCGTTCTTCCTCATGCTGCATCAAAAGGCACCGCATCGAGCTTGGGAGCCCGACAAAAAAAACCAAGCAAAGTTCAAGGACCAAGTGATACCGGAACCCGACACGTTGTGGGATGACTATGCAACTCGGCCTACCGCTTTGCCGATCAACCAACAAACCGTCGCTCGCGACCTGACTCGCCGCGACCTTAAACTGGAACCGCCCTCCGAACTAAAAGGCCCTGCGCTCAACCAGTGGTACAACGTCAAGCCGATGGAACTGACCGTAGACGGAAAGACGCTGACGGGCAAAGATCTGGTGCGATGGAAATACCAACGCTACATGCAGGATTACTTGGCCTGTGTGCAGGGAGTCGACGACGGTGTGGGAAAAATCCTCGACTTCTTGGACGAGAACAATTTGGCGAAGAATACGATTGTTATGTATTCGGCAGACAACGGATGGTACATGGGCGATTTGGGACTGTACGACAAGCGATTTATGTATGAACCGGGTCTCAAAGTCCCCTTGCTAGCGCGCGGACCAGGCATCCAACCAGGCGTCACGCCGTCCCAATTTGTCGCCAATATCGACCTTGCTCCCACGTTCCTCGATTTGGCAGGAGTGCCTATCCCTGATTCCATGCAAGGCCGTTCTCTTTCTCCATTGCTCCACGGCCAATCCCCTGCGGACTGGCGAAAATCGGTCTACTATCGCTATTACCATGACCCGGGCCACCATAACACGGTTGCCCACTGCGGTGTCCGAACCGACACTCACAAACTCATTCACTATTGGAAACAAGATGTCTATGAGCTGTTCGATCTCAGCAAAGACCCGACCGAACAAAACAATCTGCTGTTCTCATCCGAGAGCAGCAAGAAACCCGAGGTCGCAAAAGTGTTTGCTGAGTTGAAGGCCGAGCTTGTGCGCTTGCAAAAGCAGTACCGAGATGATGGGCAGTATGCGGACCCGGCGACTTGGCCGAAATCGAGTGCGGATGGACCTTTCGATGACAAAAAGCCCGCGGGGAACAAAACCATTGCAGAAGCTATGGCAGCAACCAAGCAATAGTTTCAGCTCGACGCCTAACGGGCTGAATTGAAAAGGTCGACGATTGCGAAATGCTTTCGTCGCTTGGCCCATTCGATGGGTTGAGCCCACTCCGGTGCATCTTTTTGTTTTGCGCTCGCTCCGTGATTCAGAAGAAATCGAACCATATCCGCGTGGCCATGCTTGGCAGCCCATCCCAAAGGCGTGCTGCAGATGGTCCCGTCCAGCAAGTCGAGCCGACCGCCGTATTCTAGGAACATCTCTACCAAATCGATACGTCCCTTGCCCGCGATCGTGTGCATCGGAGTGACCCCCAACCAATTGCGGCGATTCGGGTCCAGCCCCTTTTGAAAGAGGAGACGATTGGTCTCAGGGTTCTTGGCAGCCAACAGCCATGAAGGAAACTCGAGCGTTTCGGGAAGGTTTGGGCAGTATTGCAGCATCAAATGGACGAACGCATCGTGCCCCTCGCCGGCCGCATTGGCTAAAGCGATCGGATCCTCTGCCAGTTTCGGGTTGGCAGCAAAAACCGCCGCGGCTGTTACCAGATCACCGTCATACGCCAGCAACTCTACCGATCGAGAAGCACCTCGGACGCACAGCAGTTCAATCGACTTTTCATCCTTATTGGAAATAGCTCGGCTCAACGCATCCGCAGAACTCTCGACGCTTTGATTGGGAACCGAACCCGCATCCAGCAGGATTTTTGCAAGTTGATGGTTGCCGTTGACGATCGCAGCGTAAAGGGCCCGTCCACGCGGCGCGATGCTTGGTTCACATAAATTGGGGTCTGCACCCCTGTCCAGCAACAGCTTTACGAACTCGATGTGTCCAGCCTGGGCTGCATAGTAAAGGGGAGAGCCCGCACCGGAGTAATAAGTGCAATAGTCCGAGACGCGTTGGGCAGTCTCAGGATCTGCTGCCAACAGTTCCTTAACCCTCGCCATATTGCCCATCATGCAAGCCGTGCATAAATCACAATAGGCGCCACGCGATAACAGATGTTGGAGGATGCCTTCGGGACTAGCAGCCCTTTCGTTCGAGACACGACTCCAGCCGCGGAAGAAATAGTCTCCGTGGAATAGTTGTATCGGCCTCGCGCCATCCAATCGCATTGCTTCTATATTCGCGCCGCGTTGCAGCAAAAGGTCGATGGCCTTCGGCTGCCGTGTCATCGTCGCCCAATGGATGGGTTCGTTGGACCGTTCATCGCGAGCCGCTATCCAATCGGGATGCTCATCCAGCAACCGAGTGAGCTCGGCCAAATCATAGTCGCGGATCGCTTGTGCGATTGTCTCGCCAGCGCTTGGCTCTCCATGGGAACCGTGGATCCAACGCACAAGCAGTTGTTCCAATTCTCGATACCCGCGATCTCGCGAAATATCGATCAGCGAGTCGCCAATCATCAGTCCGACGGGAACGGCACCGGATTCCAATAAAAACGCAACCACTTCGAGCCGGTTCTCACGCACGGCAAAAACGAGCGGCGTATAATAATCCACCTGGCACGACACCAACTCGGGGTGTTGTGCCACGAGCGCCTTCACTTGCTCCACAGCACCGTGTTGGCAGCACGTAAACATTTGCCACACTTGGTCCCCGGTCCCAGTCGACCATTCCAAGGGGCTATTTCCGTTCAAAGCATCAGGACGTCTCATGGTTACGTGATGGGTGGCACATAAATGGTTGGGATGGTTTCAATCGCGGCAAATGGAACCGTTGGACTTTATCATGAACACTCCGTGCCGATGCGGGTCCAAACTGAAAACGCACCTTAAAAGCGTCGGAAGAATCGGAAATCTTCCCGCGCCCCCGAAAACGGATATTTCCTATCGGAATCTCGCAAGCGAAATGGCAATCCCCCCAGTAGCGGCTGGGCGCGAGCCCTCCGGTCTCACGGCTGAGATCGCAGAGATTCTTTACAGGTCCCGACCGGACGGCTTGCGCCGTTCCACGCGTGTGAGAACCCTCTTGCGATCGCAACCACTCATAGCTGGTCGCGATGCAACAACGATGGAAAAAGCCGGATCCACAGTCCCACGACGATGAGCGTCCCGAATCCCCCCAAGGCGACCGACGCGACCGTCCCGAATACCGCAGCCATCATCCCCGATTCGAATTCTCCAAGTTGATTGGAAGCACCTATAAACACGGAATTCACCGCGCTCACTCGGCCTCGCATCGAGTCTGGCGTCTCCAACTGAACGAGCGATTGCCGAATAACCACACTAACGCAGTCGGATGCGCCCATAATGATGAGGATAGCCAGGGAAAACCAAAACGAAGTTGAGAGCGCAAACGCTATCGTTGCAAACCCGAAAATCGCGACCGAAACAAAAAGCTGCTGGCCCACTTTTCGTCGAAACGGGTACCGAGCAAGGAAATAGGTCATCGCCAATGCGCCAACGGCCGGGCCTGCCTGCAAGAGTCCGAGCCCCGTTGGTCCCACACGCAAAATATCTTTTGCAAAGACAGGCAGCATGGCTGTCGCGCCTCCGAGCAAAACCGCAAACAAGTCCAGTGAGATAGCACCCAAAATCATAGGATTGGCTCGGATAAAGTGGATGCCGGCCAAGAGCGAATCGCTCTCGCGGTCCGCCCGCACCGCAACGCGAAGGGCTGGCATGGATGCCATTGCCACACTCGCCAAACCAAACAGGATGGTCGCAACTGCATACACAGATGTCAGCCCAGCTAAAAAGAGCGCTCCCGCAATCGCAGGCCCACCGATGATCGCAATTTGCGTGGCCGCCGTGGACATCGCCAAACCTCTGGAAAAAAGGGACACGGGCAGCGTGTTCGGCAGAATCGATTGCATGGTCGGCATCTCAAACGCGCGCGCGGCACCGATCACTGCTATCAACGCAAAGATCCCTTCTCGCGACAAGAGTCCTACCAAGCTCCCGTACGCGAGAAGCCCACACGCGAGCATTTGCACCACCGTGCAAAGACAAGCGATCCGTTGGCGATTGTACCGGTCGGCTATTGCACCCGCCCAAAGCGTCAGCAGGATTCGCGGCAAGAATTGCACGAGACCTACCAAGCCCAAATCGAACGGGTTGCCAGTTAAATCATAGACGGTCCAACCGGTGGCTACGGTTTGCATTTGATAGGCGCTCATCGAACACACGCGCGCGGTCCAGTAATGACGGAACGGTCGTATACGAAACAATGAACCTGACACTGATTCTGATTCGAAATCTGTTTGCGCGCTGGTCACGGAAGACTCTGCTCCTCAATCGGACCATAGCAAAATCGGAAAACCAATCGTTTCGATAAGCCGATGGGTGCAGTCAACTCATCTACTCCTAGCTCAGACTTCAAGGCTGGTCGGTGGGAGGCATTCCAATTCCTCCTCGAAATACAAAGTAGACTGCACCGCACATGCATAGCCCAGCCCAAAGGAAATCCCATCTCAAACGCTCCTTCATGTAGACGACTACAAACGGAACAAAAACGCAGATGGTGATGACCTCTTGCATGATCTTGAGTTGAGCAAGCGAAAGTTGGGTGTGTCCAATCCGATTCGCAGGCACCTGGATCAAGTACTCGAATAAAGCGATTCCCCAACTGATCAGTGCAGCGACATACCAAGGTTTGTCGCTCAGCTCTTTGAGATGTCCGTACCACGCCAGCAACATGAATACGTTTGAAATAGCAAGTAAGATGGTCGTGATAATGATCGTTTGCATCGGATCCTCCTTGATAGGCGAGCGGCAGGCTGAAACATACCAGCCGTAGTTTGGAACCATTGTCCCGAACGAACAACCGGACGGGACCAAGGTCCCATCCTACGGTAGTAATGATCCTGCCGCTCGCCACAATGCAGCGAAAATGCAGCTCGGAATCGGTCTGCCGTTTACTTCGAGTGGCAACCGATGCAGTTGTGCGCCAATTTTTTCGTCGGCGCCGCTGCCAACCACTCCTTGGCTTTGGTTTCATATTCCGAATCTGGCAACTCTTTAGCGATGGCTTCAAGTTGCTCTTTGGACTTATCTAACTTGCCCAGCAGCCGATAGGTATCCGCAAGTCCCATTCGCAGTTCGCCCCGAGGATGGGTACCAAGCGAATCCAATTGATTTTTTTGCTTTTCGAAGATCGTTTCAAAGTCTTCGAGGGCTGTCTTTAAAAGGGGATCTCGCATTGCAGGTGGGGCATTGCGAGCGGACGGCAACAGAACCGATGCGCGTGGGATCCTCACACCAATGTTTTCTGGCTCCAACCGAACCGCATCGTCCATCTCTTTGAGCCCTGTGGTCCAAAGCGGGAATGCTTGAGCCGGTTTGTTCTGACCAAAAAGTTGCCCTGCTTGGAAAACGTGAACCGCCCCCAGCCAAACCATGGCTTCTGCATTTTTCGGCTCCAACTGCAAGGCCTTCGCGCACGCCTGTTCGCCTCGCTTGAGCGCGACGTCGTCTCCCCCGAATCCGGCGAAGATATCTTCGCGGACGACCAAATCGAATCGTTTCTCAGCTTCGGACTTTTCGTCCGCCTTAATCGGTTCTTGCGGTAAAATCGCCAGCGCTGCGCTCGTTGAACAAACGAAACCAAAGCCTGCGAACAACCATCGATTCCACTTTTTCATCAACATTCTCACTTGATTTCTTCGATTTTTAGCTTCACTTCAAAACTTCTGACTCCTAGTTCGGTACGTCTATGCGAGTATTGGAATGAAAAAATTGCATTTGAATACGCCTTTTATTCACGCCCCCGTTCAAGCGACCTCGGTTCGGGGTATCATTCGGTTCATAAGTAGTTTGGGACCATTGTCCCGAACGAATAACACGGACGGGACAATGGTCCCATCCTACGTCCCGAACGAATAACACGGACGGGACGATGGTCCCATCCTACGGTTGTTATGGTCGTGTC
>JANODW010000694.1:0-1870 GCA_031412875.1 Pirellula sp.
CAACGGCCAGACGCTGCGCAGTCTGCCCCTCCTCGTACAGATAGATCCCTAAGCACGTTGAGCCGGAACAGAAGCCCCCACGGCGCCGACGCCAACCCTCAAGAACAACCGCTCCGTTTATCTCAATGCTTTGGTGAGATCGGAGATCGACCGCCCTTGGACTTGGTAGACGTATTTCAGCACTTCGGCAACCGCTGCATATTCGCTTAACGGGATGGCTTGCCCAACTTCCACTTGCTTGAACAAGGCTTGAGCGAGCGGCTTGCGTTCGACGATGGGGATGCCGTGTTCCAAAGCGATCTTACGAATCTTGGCCGCGACCAAACTCGCTCCCTTGGCTACGACAATCGGTGCCTTCATCGTGAGCGGATCGTACCGCAGCGCTATGGCTAGCTCCGTCGGATTGGTTACCACCACGTCCGCTTTGGGCACGTCCGCCGTGAGTCGTTGCGCGGCGATGTCGCGTTGAATGCGGCGTCGACGCGATTTGACTTGCGGGTCGCCTTGCATCATCTTCATTTCTTCGCGAAGTTCTTCGTCGGTCATTCGCAGGTCTTGTTCGTACTTCCAACGCTGGAATGTATAATCGACAATCGCAAGTACCAATAGAGCGGCGGCTACATTGCGACACAGATCGATCATGGTGGTCCAAACGAATTGCCCAACCGCTTCAATACTGGCTGCCCCCAATGCCAAAATCGAGTCCCAACGCGACCACACTCCCATAAGCAGAATGCCGGTGACCAAACCGATTTTAAAGAGGCCGAACGCGAGCTTCGATGCGTTTACGATCGTAAAAAGGCGTTGAAAACCTTGGACTGGATTGATACGCGTAAAATCGATGCCAAGTTTGTCTGGAAGCCATAGCGGCCCGACTTGTGCAAAATGAACAATCAGCGAGGTACATAGCACGCCGCCAAGCAAAGGAAGCATCGCTAAACTTCCTTTGGTGATCAGCCTGACAACTTGAAGGACTGCCGTTTGAGGATCGGCATGCCATTCCAACGGCCGATAGATTTCTTCTTGAATCAAATCGATCAGCATGTGGAAAATCTGGGGGCCTGTGAAGTCCAGAAGCACCACTCCAGCCAGCAACAACACGGCGGATGTCAAATCGGGGCTTCGAACGACGTTCCCTTCCTCGCGCGCCTTTTGGCGACGGTAGTCGGTGGGGTCGTGTTTCTTTTCTCCACCGCTATCCGCCACGTGCAGCCTCGTTTCCGCCAGGAAATAAAGCCGATGTCATTTCAATCCATTGGGCCAATTCATTTTGAAACACCCATCCGATGCTGGCCATCGACATGGTTAGCACCAAGATCATGACCGTCACATTGATGTTGAAACCGATGGCCATAATGTTGAGCTGCGGCAACGTGCGGCCAATGAGTGCCGTTACAAAATTCGCGAGCAACAACGCGATCGCGGGTGGCGCTGCCGCCCGCATTCCAACCGAGACACTATGCCTCAGCAACTCGTGCAAATGCATCAACCAATGCTCTTCGGCCAAAACCCCACCGGCTGGATAAAAAGCAAAACTGTCCAAGCATGCGCCCAGCACGATTCGGTGCCCCCCCAACGTCAAGAAAAGTGCCATCGCTACCCACGAAAACATCTGGCTGACCACGGTCACTGTTTCTTGAGTCGTCGGATCTGCTGCTTGGGCTACATCCATGCTCGCGAGCGAACTGATCACTTGCCCGCCGACTTGCAAGCTGGTGACAATCATCAACACTGCGGTACCAAACAGAAGGCCCAGCAATAACTCCTTGGCCAATCCAATCACGACGCCGGCCAGGTGGGGCGGCATTGCGGTTGCGTTTTCCATTACCAGCGGTGTGATCGAGAGGGCAATCATCAAGGCCAGGAGAAC